>JAGKTZ010000015.1 GCA_021153165.1 Prevotellaceae bacterium | reverse complement strand
CATATATAATAATATAAAATGACAGAAGTGGTATTAATCTAACTTTAGGACTGCAAGGAAGGCTTTTTGTGGTACTTGTACATTGCCAATCTCTTTCATGCGCTTCTTGCCTCGTTTTTGTTTTTCCAACAATTTTCTTTTACGACTGATATCACCGCCGTAACATTTAGCCGTTACGTCTTTACGTACTTGTTTAACGGTTTCACGAGCTATAATTTTTGCACCGATTGCTGCTTGGATTGCTATGTCAAACTGTTGGCGTGGCAGAAGTTCTTTTAGCTTTTCACACATACGACGTCCGAAATTCACAGAGTTATCTACGTGTGTCAATGTAGAAAGTGCATCGACTGGTTCACCATTAAGCAGTATGTCAAGTTTTACTAATTTTGATGGTCTAAAGCCAATTGGGTGATAGTCGAATGAAGCGTAACCCTTGGATATTGATTTTAGTTTGTCATAGAAGTCTATCACAATTTCTGCTAAGGGCATGTCGTAATACAATTCTACACGATTGCCCGATACATACTCTTGTTTGATTAGTTCACCACGCTTACCTAGACAGAGAGTCATGATATTACCGATATAGTCTGTGCGTGTAATGATTGAGGCACGTATATAGGGCTCTTCAATATGTTCAATTTCGAGAATGTCTGGCATACCTGCTGGATTGTGTACCTCCTTCATTTCTCCATGCTTGTCGAATATGTGGTAGGATACGTTAGGTACGGTGGTGATGACATTCATATTAAACTCTCTGTCCAAACGTTCCTGCACGATTTCCATGTGTAGCATACCCAAGAAACCGCATCGGAAACCAAAGCCTAGTGCTACAGACGACTCGGGCTGGAAAGTGAGTGAAGCGTCATTAAGTTGCAACTTTTCGAGTGAAGCACGCAACATTTCAAAATCTTCTGTCTCGATAGGATAGATACCAGCAAACACCATTGGCTTAACTTCTTCGAAACCTTCGATTGCTTTTTCGCAGGGATTCTTTGCTGATGTGATAGTATCACCAACTTTGACTTCTGTCGCAGTCTTAATACCCGAGACGATGTATCCTACGTCGCCACAAGTCAGTACTTGTCTCGGTGATAGGTCCATTTTTAGTACACCGATTTCATCTGCGTCGTAATGCTTTTGTGTATTTACAAACACGACATCTTCGCCTTTGCGGATGCTACCATTGACAATCTTAAAGTAGGCAATGATACCACGGAATGAGTTGAATACAGAGTCAAAGATAAGTGCTTGTAGTGGAGCATCAGGATCGCCTTTTGGCGCAGGTATACGTTCGACCACTGCTCTAAGGATATCTTCTACGCCCTGACCGGTCTTACCCGACGCATGTATGATTTCTTCCTCTTTGCAGCCCAGCAGTTCGATGATTTCGTCGGAAACTTCTTCGGGCATTGAGTTTGGCATGTCGCACTTATTGAGTACAGGGATGATTTCCAAATCATGTTCGATTGCCATGTATAGATTTGAAATCGTTTGTGCTTGTACACCTTGCGTAGAGTCGACGATGAGTAAGCACCCTTCACATGCAGCGATACTTCTACTCACTTCGTATGAAAAGTCGACGTGTCCCGGAGTATCAATCAGGTTGAGAACATATTTCTCGCCATCCAAATTATATTCCATTTGGATAGCGTGACTTTTGATAGTAATACCTCTTTCTTTTTCCAAATCCATGTCATCCAACATCTGACCCTCTGTCACGTTCACAGTATTGGTGTATTCCAACAGACGATCTGCCAGGGTGCTCTTACCATGGTCGATGTGTGCGATGATACAAAAATTTCTGATATGCTTCATATTATCGTTCTAGTAAATTCGGGAGATTAAAACTTCTCAGCTGCTTCGAATGATACAGCGTGGTTCAAATCTTTTTCGCTTAACAAAATTGCCTCTTTGTCTGTGATAGGCCATTCAATACCTATCTGTGGGTCATTATAGATGATACTACATTCGGCTTCGGGGGCGTAACGGTTGTCAACTTTGTAGGTGAAAACGGCTGTATCCGATATTACCTGAAAACCATGTGCAAAACCGCGTGGTATGAACAATTGCCTTCTGTTTTCTGCGCTTAGTTCAACGGCTACGTACTTACCAAATGTTGGTGAGTTCTTACGCAGGTCAACAGCAACGTCTACTACGCTACCGCTTAAGACTCTGACCAATTTTGCTTGCGAAGCCTCTCCTTTTTGATAGTGTAGGCCGCGCAACACGCCCTTGGTCGACATAGACTGATTGTCTTGGATAAATTGTACGGAGTAACCTACAGCCTTATCAAAGTCTTCGGCTCTATAGGTTTCCATGAAATAACCTCGGGCATCTTCGAATACCTTTGGTTCCAGAATCCAAACATCTGGTATTGCGGTTTTAATGTAGTTCATATATTGTATTTTCTTTTGATAATGTTGTCTATTGTTTTTCCGAAAGCGTTTTTTATTATTCCTTTGAGGCTAATTGCCCAACAATTTTTCCATTGCTTTCATCGAATAAGATTTCACCTTGCAGATTTGGTGTTTCTAGCACCATATCACAGATGTTGTCTTCGATGTGCACTTGAATTGCTCTTTTCAGCGAGCGTGCGCCAAATTTTTCGTCAAAGCCGTGTTTGATGATAAAATTGTAGGCATTATCTGTCAATTGTATATGCAGACCTTTTTCTTCAAGGCGTTTTGAAATATCCGCCACCTCTATCTTTGCAATCTTGAGTGCATCGTCAGCTGTCAGCGTTTCAAACATGATGATGTCATCCAGACGATTGAGAAATTCTGGAGGGAATTGTTTCGACAAGGCTTTCTTGACAATACTTTCAGCCTCGATGCTTTGCGACACGCTTGGGTCGCGGAAACCTATACCTGCTCCAAAATCCTTCAACTGACGAGTACCGCTATTCGACGTCATGATAATGATAGTATTTCTGAAATCTACTGTTGTGCCATTACCATCTGTCATTCGTCCTTCGTCCATTACTTGAAGCAAGGTGTTGAATACATCGGGGTGAGCCTTTTCTATTTCATCGAGCAATACGATAGAGTAGGGGCGTCTTCTCACTTTTTCGGTCAGTTGTCCGCCTTCTTCGTAACCAACGTATCCCGGAGGCGCTCCGAGCATACGGCTTGTGCTATATTTCTCGCCATATTCACTCATGTCAATACGTATCAGAGCATCGGGGCTACCAAACATGCTTTCTGCCAAACATTTCACCAAGTGTGTCTTACCTACACCCGTAGCGCCGACAAACATGAATGTGCCGATAGGGCGCGTATTGCTTTTTAAGCCGACTTTATTGCGTGTGATGGCACGAACTATTTTCTCTATCGCCTTGTCTTGTGCGATTACTTTGCTGGTCAAGTCATTTTTCAGCGTTCTGAGTTTTTCGCTTTCATTGTGCGACATTCTTTTCACAGGGATACTGGTCATCATCGAAACGACCTCGGCGATATCATCAGCATCCACCGTGCTTCTGTCCTTTTTCAGACTATCAATCCACGCCTTGCTCAGGGTATTCATCTGTTCGGTCATTTTTGCGATCGCGTCGCGCAAACTAGCCGCCAGTTCATAGTCTTGTTTTTTGGCAGCTTCTGTCTTTTGATATTTCAAGACATCAATTTCCTTTTCCAAAGCAGTGATTTCAGCAGGCACTGTCACACCTATCAATCGGATACGGCTACCAGCTTCATCCATTGCATCTATGGCTTTATCTGGGAATGCTCGGTCGGTGACGTATTTCTCTGTCAGTGATACGCAAGCCTCGAGTGCTTCATCGGTATACTTCACCGTATGGTGCTCCTCGTATCTGTCTCGGATATTTTTCAGAATCGTCAGCGTCTCTTCTGGAGTAGTGGGTTGCAATGTGATTTTTTGAAAACGGCGTTCCAGAGCGCCATCTTTTTCAATACTTTTCTTGTATTCATTGATAGTCGTTGCTCCAATACATTGCACTTCGCCTCGTGCCAAGTCTGGTTTCAAGATGTTGGCAGCATCCAGCGACCCTGGCGCACCACCTGCCCCGATGATAGTATGTATTTCATCTACGAAGAGTATGATTTCTTTATGTTCGCGCAATTCCTGAATGATACGGCGCAATCTTTCTTCGAATTGACCTCGATATTGTGTACCTGCAACAATAGAAGCCATATCCAATGCCACGATTTTTTTACCCATCAATGAGTGTGGCACTTTTCTTGTTGCTATCAGTGTAGCCAGACCTTCTACCACTGCACTTTTACCTACACCTGGTTCGCCCAATAGGATAGGGTTGTTTTTCTTGCGTCGGCTCAATATTTGCGCGATGCGTTCTATTTCTTTTTCTCTCCCTATGACGGGGTCCAGCAAGCCTTCCTCAGCCAATTTTGTCAGGTCAGTGCCATAGTTCTTGATTGTAGGCGTATCTGTTGTCGTAGTGGTCTCATTGTTTTTCTGAGAAGATGCACGGTCTTGACCGCCATTTCCTCCCTCCTCGGAAGGGAAACCTTCGGGGGCGTCTTCTGCAAAACTAAATCCTGAAACAATTGGCGTTATTTCTGAAACCAGTTTATTTTCTTGAGTATTCAGTTCGTCTATATTTTTCATATTTGTGTAGTTTAAAACTAAATATCTAAGCATGGTGCACATGCTATATATGCGTGCGCGTACGCACACAATTCTATATTGAGCGCAAAGATAACATAAAAAATTAAATTGCTTTACTTTTTAAATAAATAAATTGCCAAATCAAGATTCTTGGATTAACTTTGCAGTATATTTTATCGGAAATTATGTCATATTTTTCTTTTAAAAAATTCAAGGTTGAACATGACAATAGTTCTATGAAAGTTGGAACTGATGCTGTGCTTCTAGGAGCATGGTGTGATATATCGGACGCAACTAATATTTTAGAAATTGGATGTGGTTGCGGCGTCATAAGTTTAATTGTAGCACAAAGAACAATGTCTACAAACATCATTGGTATAGACATAGATAAAGACTCTGTCGTGGAGGCAAATATTAATTTTCAACAATCCCCATTTTCAGCAAAACTCAAGGCAGCACATTGCGATCTGTATGACTACCAACCACATATAAAATTCAATTGTATCTTGTCCAATCCTCCCTACTTTACCGAAGAAACGCTTTCACCATCACTGAGAAGATCTTTGGCAAGAAATAGCAAATCCTTGCCTTTCTCTGATCTTGTCAAACATGCAAAGAGAATGATGACTGATAAAGCTTCTTTACAAGTAATCATTCCCTTTTCAGAGATTGACAATTTTATATCAGAAACTAATAAGCAGGGACTGACGTTAGTTAGAAGGACTAATATTGTGACAAAAAAAGGCAAAACGCCCAAACGTGTCTTGTTGCATTTTGTAAACTTTGTGGTAGAAGACCCTGTAAAAAATGAGACATTAGTACTATCTAATCACAATAATGAACGTTCAGAAAATTACAAAAAGTTAACTAAGGATCTATATATATAGTTTAGCATAGTTCTTTATTTACCTTATAAACAGTTTATTATTCAATTAAATTATTAAATTAAAAACTAATCCTGGGTAAGAAAACTCCTTATTAACAATATTTTATAAAACCTTTTTTAGTTCTTAAAAATACACAAAATCTTAAAGATTTTCATATACCAAGGTTGTCTGTTTGATAAAAATTAAGTAATTTTGCAGTCGTTAATAACAACATACACGTTACGCCAATGAATTTAAAGTCTTTTGGAAAAGTAGCGGCGATGCTTTTCCTTAGTATTTCTTCACTCGCCACTCAAGCACAAGATTTGTTAGCTGACCAAGCGCCAATTGATCGCAAAATGAAGGCGGTCGATTCTGTGGCTTTGGAGCGTATAGCACAAGAACGATTTGAAAAAAATTTCTCAGAAAATATTTATGGCAGCAATTGGAATACTATGAATCCCTTTTGCTATAGTTCAAGCAGCATACCCAATACATACAAGATTGACCTTAGGGGATTTTATATTCCAGTCCCTAACAAAAAATATGCTAAAGTAACGAGCAAATTTGGTTACAGACCACGGTTTGGAAGAATGCATAAAGGTGTTGATTTAAAAGTTTATACAGGTGATACTATCTATGCCGCGTTTGATGGCAAAGTCCGTATAAAGAAATACGATGCTAATGGATATGGGTATTATCTCGTATTAAGACATGAAAATGGCCTTGAAACAATCTACGGCCACCTTTCTAAACAGTTGGTAAATATCAATCAAGTTGTAAAAGCTGGCCAACCAATTGGTCTTGGCGGTAATACGGGACGCTCTTTTGGTTCGCACTTGCACTTCGAAACACGTATCATGGGACACCCTATCAATCCCGAATTACTTTTTAACTTTGCAATGCGAGACGTGACTAATGACTTTTATGTATTCAATAAAACTGCATCACAGGCCAACTATAATAAGATGGCTAGTGCAGGAAATAAAAAAGCAACAACATCTGAATCAGCAAGTACGAATACAGGCAAGCATTGGTACAAGGTTAAGGCTGGAGAAAGTCTACCAAATATTGCCAAGAAATTAGGTGTAAGTGTTGAGCAATTATGCAAACAAAATAATATCAAAGCAAATACTATTGTTAAAGCTGGACGTTTGTTGAAGTATTAACTACTTAAATAAATAAACCCTTAAAAAAGAGTGAAGTGACCCCAGAAGTTTTTTATCGAAACTTTTGAGGTCACTTTATTGTTGATCTATCTTCGCTCTTTCATACCCATCTAAGTCATTACTATCGTATCCCCGATTTTGGTCTGAATTTTATAATGCTTAAAATAATGGAAGTTGAATGATTTAGGTTAAACATTCAATGATAAAATATAAAACCTCATCATTTGAATAATAAAATCCCTCAACTGTTCCAAAAAAATCACACATAAAGTGTGCCGTATCTAAATATTTATTAACTTTGCCGTGAAATATGATTTTATAAATCCATTCACTTAATTTTTTAAATATGGAATATTCTCACGAAGTACAAAACATGTGTTGCGTGGCTAAAGGCCCCAACCATGGTCCCGCTCCTATCCCCGAGGAAGGAAAGTGGGTGCAAGCTAAGGAAATCAAAGACATCTCTGGTCTGACTCACGGTGTGGGTTGGTGTGCTCCACAACAAGGTGCATGTAAGCTCACTTTGAATGTGAAGGAAGGTGTGATCGAAGAATGCTTGATTGAAACTATTGGTTGCTCTGGTATGACTCACTCTGCTGCTATGGCTAGTGAAATCCTTCCAGGTAAGACTATTCTCGAAGCATTGAACACTGACCTTGTGTGTGATGCTATCAACACTGCTATGCGTGAACTCTTCTTGCAAATCGTGTATGGTCGTACACAATCTGCTTTCTCAGAAGGTGGTCTTGTAATCGGTGCTGGTCTCGAAGACTTGGGTAAGGGCTTGATTTCACAAACAGGTACTCTTTATGGTACTAAGGTGAAAGGTTCTCGCTACTTGCAATTGACAGAAGGTTACATCACTAAGATGTTCCTTGACAAGGATGACCAAGTATGTGGTTACGAATTTGTACACATGGGCAAGTTTATGGACGCTATCAAGAAGGGTGTGCCTGCAGACGAAGCCTTGAAGAGTGTAACAGGTACCTACGGCCGTACTAAGGCTGAAGATGGTGTTGTTAAATCAATTGACCCCCGTCACGAATAAAATAAGGAGGATTTGCAATTATGATTAGAGAAGTAAAATTTGAAAGTCAAGACCGTCGTATCAAGCAAATTCTGGCTTGTTTGAACTCACACGGTATCTCATCTATCGAAGAAGCTAACCAAATCTGTGAAGAAGCAGGACTTGATCCCTATCAAACTTGCGAAGAAACACAAATGATTTGCTTCGAAAATGCTAAGTGGGCTTATGTAGTAGGTACTGCTATCGCATTGAAGGAAAAGGCTAAAAATGCTGTAGAAGCAGCTGAATATATCGGCGAAGGCTTGCAAGCATTCTGTGTACCAGGTTCAGTAGCTGACGACCGCAAGGTAGGTATTGGCCACGGACAATTGGCAGCTCGCTTGCTCTCAGAAGACACTAAATGTTTCGCTTTCCTTGCTGGTCACGAATCATTTGCTGCTGCTGAAGGTGCTATTAAAATCGCACAAATGGCTAACAAGTCAAGACCTGCAGACAAACCTTTGCGTTGCATCCTCTGTGGTCTTGGTAAGGATGCTGCTATGATCATTAGCCGTATCAATGGTTTTACTTATGTACAAACTAAGTTTGACTACTTCACAGGCGAACTTAATGAAGTACAACGCATTGCATATAGCAATGGCCCACGTGCAGCTGTAAACTGCTATGGTGCTGACGATGTACGCGAAGGTGTATCTATCCTTTGGAAGGAAGATGTAGACGTATCAATCACAGGTAACTCTACTAACCCTACTCGTTTCCAACACCCAGTAGCTGGTACTTACAAGAAGGAACGTGTACTCGCTGGTAAGCCTTACTTCTCAGTAGCTTCTGGTGGTGGTACTGGTCGTACACTTCACCCAGATAATATGGCTGCTGGTCCTGCATCTTATGGTATGACTGATACCCTCGGTCGTATGCACTCTGATGCTCAATTTGCTGGTTCTTCATCAGTACCTGCACACGTTGAAATGATGGGCTTCCTCGGTATTGGTAACAACCCAATGGTAGGATGTACAGTAGCTTGCGCTGTTCAAGCTGACCTCTTCCTCAACAAGAAGTAATACGAAAATTTAGCATAACATCGAGAACGTGTCAAAAAACCGTTCTGTATTTTTAAAAAACCAAGACTTTTTTTAAAAAAGCTCTTGGTTTTTTTTGACGAGATAACGCAAAGTTTTTACAATAGACTTTTTGCTATTTTTTGGGGGAGGGGTAGGACTAATAACATATATTTGGTTTAAAGCTAACTCTAAAGTTGTCGAGATTTTTTTTCAGAGTAATAATACTATTGAAAATTTTACATCTCGAATAAGATAAAAGAACACAATGTACAACGTAAACGAACATGGGATAGATATTTATCACGACATAGGCACCTTTTGCTCAGATGTTGTATCCTAAATTATAGAGAATATCCCTTTTTGAAACTTTCAAAATGGATTTTAGTAAAATATCAAAGAAAAATGCTAATTTTGCAAGTCAATTTGCATAATTGTTTTTCGATGATATAAAAATGAAATTTGAGTTTGATATTAAAGTAATAAACACTTAGAATAATTATAGTGATGAATAAAGAACATAGCACATTTTCATTGATTGCAGATTTTGATGGCGATATCTCTACACTCTTTTCAAAACCTGTGGCTGAGACTTTGCCTATCTTGCCCTTGCGCAATATGGTCCTGTTTCCCGGTGTCGTGGCACCTGTGACAGTAGGACGCGAATCCTCGTTGAAACTGATACGCCAAGCCGAAAAGAATGGCGGCATGATAGGCGTCGTGTGCCAACGTATCCCCAATATCGAAACACCACAATTTGAAGACCTATTCACCGTAGGTGTGGCAGCAAAGGTGATGAAGGTGATAGACCTGCACGGGTCAACTTCGGTGATTCTGCAAAGTTATTCGCGTATTGAATTAGAGGAATTGACTAAGATTCGCCCTTATCATCGCGCTCGAGTGCATCAGTTGGAAGAGATTTTGCCAGACGAAGATGATAATGAATACATTGCACTGATGGATGCTTGCAAGGAAACGACAATGCGTCTGCTCCGCGCTAGCGAAACACCTCGCGAAGAAGCTATCCTGGCTATCAAGAATATCAATCATCCTGTATTCCTGGGCAACTTCATTTGCACAAACTTGCCTTTCTCGGTCGAGGAAAAGGCTGAATTGCTTGAAATCAGTGACCAAAAAGAACGTGCGTACAAACTGCTCACCATACTGAATCGTGAATATCAATTTGCGATGTTGAAGCAAAACATCCAAATGCAGACACGAGAGGAGCTGGACCAACAGCAAAAGGAATATTTCTTGCAACAACAAATCAAGAATATCCAAAGCGAACTGGGTGAGTCGATTAACGAAGATGTCGTGGCATTGAGAAAGGCTGCTGACAAGGCAAACTTGCCCAAGAAGGCACGTGCGGCATTCGAAAAGGAACTGGCAAAGCTGGAACGCATACCTATGCAAGCGCCCGACTACAACGTGCAGTTGAACTACCTGCAGACATTGACCACCCTGCCATGGGGCAAGAAGACGCAGGACAATCTGAACCTGAATAATGCAGAGCGCCAGTTGAATCGCGACCACTATGGCTTGGAAAAAGTCAAGGAACGCATCCTGGAACACTTGGCTATGCTACGCGTGAGTGGCAAGATGAAATCGCCCATCATCTGTCTGTATGGCCCTCCGGGAGTAGGTAAGACTTCGCTCGGCAAGAGTATCGCTATGGCGCTGGGCAGAAAGTATGTCCGTATATCGCTGGGTGGTGTACACGACGAAGCAGAAATCCGCGGTCATCGTCGCACCTATGTGGGTGCTATGCCAGGACGTATCATCAAGGCGCTGATTAAGGCTGAAAGCAGCAACCCACTATTCGTCCTCGATGAAATAGACAAAGTCTCGGACAGAAATCATAATGGTGATCCACAATCGGCCCTGCTCGAAGTCCTGGACCCCGAACAAAACAATTCGTTCCACGACAACTTCCTGGATTTGGACTACGACCTCTCAGGGGTGATGTTTGTGGCTACAGCCAATACCCTGAGTACCATTCCACGTCCATTGCTCGACCGTATGGAAATCATCGAAGTCGAAGGATATTTGGCCGAAGAAAAGAAAGAAATAGCCAAGAAACACCTTATCCCCAAAGCTCACGAAAATGTGAACTTCGAGGGTGGTAAGCTGAAATTCTCTGCTGCCGCAATCGACTTGTTGGTGGAAAAATATACACGCGAAAGCGGTGTGCGCCAATTGGAAAAACAAATCGAAAAAGTCTTCCGCAAGGTAGCACTGAAAGATGCTACAATCGATGGCGACAGTGTGTCGTATCTGAATACGCCATTGAAGGCTAAGCAAATCGAAGAACTGCTGGGCAAGCCCCTATACAACCGCGATATCTACCAAGGCAACGACTATGCAGGTGTAGTGACAGGCCTGGCATGGACTGCCGTGGGTGGCGAAATCCTCTTCATCGAAACAAGTGTGAGCAAGAGCAAAGCACCCAAGCTAACACTGACAGGCAACCTGGGCGATGTGATGAAGGAATCGGCTGTATTGGCGCTAGAGTATATCAAAGCACATGCAGATGATTTTGGCCTAGACTATCGCATCTTTGACCAATGGAGCATCCATGTCCATGTGCCCGAAGGCGCTACGCCTAAGGATGGCCCCTCGGCAGGTATCACAATAGCCACCTCGTTGATGTCGGCACTGAGCGGACGCAAGGTACGCGAAAATACGGCTATGACAGGCGAAATCACACTGCGAGGCAGAGTATTGCCAGTCGGCGGTATCAAGGAAAAGATATTGGCTGCCAAACGTGCTGGCATCAAGCATATCCTGATGAGCAAAGAAAACATGAAGGATGTGCAAGAGATCAGCGAAAAGTATGTCAGTGGATTGGATTTTCACTTTGTCGAAGACGTCAAGGAGGTGCTCGACTACGCACTACTCAACACCAAAGCCAAACATGCTGTTGATGTGAAGGCAGAAGACGTGGAAGAAAAAAAGTAAAGTTGCAACCTAGACCAGCGGACAACACGGACGACTGACAATGACAAATGACAATGAGGGATAGGGGGGCTCATGTGGCATAAGCACTGCATAACATCACACCCCGACAACAATTTCACCCAGCACAATATCCCCCTCCAAACTCATAATCTAGAAAATACGATGACAGATATCAAAGTGACCAGAAAAGGTGGATTGACCTTCAAGAAATTTCATACTGCCAAGGATAGCGAAGCACGTGCCGGTCTGATACAGACTGACCACGGACCTATCGAGACTCCTATCTTCATGCCAGTGGGCACAGTGGGTAGTGTGAAAGGTGTACATCTGCATGAAATCAAGGAAGATATCGGTGCTCAAATCATCCTGGGCAACACCTACCACCTATACCTGCGTCCAGGTCTGGATACCTTGCGCAAAGCAGGTGGTCTGCACAAATTCAATGGGTTCGACCGCCCTATGCTTACCGATAGTGGTGGGTTCCAGGTATTTTCATTGACAGGCATTAGAAAATTGACCGCCGAAGGGTGCGAATTTCGTTCGCATATTGATGGTAGCAAGCACTTCTTCACACCCGAAAAGGTGATGGATATTGAGCGTGTCATTGGTGCCGACATTATGATGGCCTTCGACGAATGTCCTCCAGGCACAGCAGACTATAATTATGCTAAGAAAAGCCTGCATTTGACTCACGATTGGCTGAAGCGATGTATCAATAGATTCAACGACACTGAGCCCCTCTATGGCTACCACCAAGCCTTGTTTCCCATCGTACAAGGGTGCGTGTACAAGGACCTGCGTCAAGAGAGTGCAAAGTTTATGACCGACGTAGATGCTGAAGGGTACGCTATCGGTGGCCTCGCAGTAGGCGAACCCGCAGAACAAATGTATGAAATGATTGAGGTGGTCAACGAGATTTTGCCCCAAGAGAAGCCTCGCTACTTGATGGGTGTAGGTACACCCGTGAATATACTGGAAGCTATCGACCGTGGTGTGGATATGTTTGATTGTGTGATGCCTACGCGCAACGGACGCAATGCCATGCTCTTCACCGCCGAGGGTATCATCAACATGCGCAATGCTAAGTGGGCACAGGACTTTTCGCCTATCGACGAGATGGGACATTGCCCTGCAGACTTGCAATACAGCAAAGCCTATCTGCACCACTTGTTCAAAGCCAAAGAATTGCTGGCTATGCAAATCGCTAGTATACACAACCTGGCATTCTACTTATGGCTGGTGAAGGAAGCTAGAAAGCATATCCTCGACGATACGTTTGCAGAGTGGAAGAAGATGATGATACCACGTCTGTCTCATAGATTGTAAACTTTTTTGAATCAAATTCAATGCATAAGAAGATAAAAAATATGTTACTCATGTTCCTAAAATATTTAGGGATTAATAGAATTGACCGATATATTATCGGCAAATTCTTGAGTACATATTTTTTCTTGATATTAATCATTATTACGATTGCTATCATCTTCGACTACAATGAAAAGATTGACAAATTTACACAAAGTGGTGTTTCTTTCAAGAATATTGTTTTTGAATTCTACTTCAACTTTATTCCCTACTTTGTCAACCTGTTCAGTCCACTATTTGTGTTCATCTCTGTGATTTTCTTTACGTCAAAATTGGCGGATAAATCAGAGATTATTGCTATGAAAGCAGCTGGAATCAGTTATAGGAGACTATTGCGTCCCTATTTCTATTCTGCCATTTTGATTGGTGTGATGACATTTGTCTTAGGAGCGTATATTATTCCCAAAGGCAATGTAGCAAGAGTAAATTTTGAAAACACTTATTTGAAAAAGAAAAAGTCCACGATAACCGAAAATGTGCAATTACAAGTTGCACCAGGTGTAGTTGCCTACATCACTCAATTTGATAATGAGACCAAAAGAGGATTTGGCTTCTCGCTGGATAAATTCGAAAACAAACAGCTGAAATCTCGACTAACTGCAAATGTTATAAATTATGACACTTTAGCAGAAAAAAGATATAGTTGGAGCGTCCAACAATATACATTGCGAGAATTTAAGGGAATGAAGGAAGAAATTACGAATGGAGCCAAATTAGATACTATTATCAATATGGAACCATCAGATTTCTTCTATGTCAATAATCAGCAGGAGACAATGACACTTCCCCAATTAAAAGAATTCATCGTAAAGCAAGCTAATCGTGGTGCTGCTGGTATTAGCGCATTTGAGGTAGAATATCACAAACGTTTTGCTTCACCGTTTGCTGCATTAATATTGACCTTGATAGGTGTATCACTATCCTGTCAAAAACGTAAGAACGGGATGGGAACATCTATAGGATTAGGGTTAGCACTAAGTTTTACGTATATTCTTCTCCAATCCGTTGCAGCAACTTTTGCTACTAACGCAGGATGGCCTGCAATGCTTGCAGTTTGGTTACCTAACATACTATTTGCGATAATTGCATTCGTCCTATATAAAAGAACTCCACAATAGCATTATGTATTTTACAGACTTGCCACTAAATGAAGATTTGCTTGATGCACTCTACGATATGCATTTCGACGAGTGTACACCCGTCCAAGAGCATACCATCCCACAAATCCTGAGCAAGAAGGACTTGATAGGAATTGCACAAACGGGTACAGGCAAGACGGCTGCGTATCTATTACCTCTGCTGACACTTCTGACAGATGACAGTCATCCCGCAGATGCCGTGAATGCCTTGATTATGGCTCCTACACGAGAATTGGCAAAACAAATAGACCAAGCACTGCAAGGGTTTGCGTACTATATGAATGTGAATGGAGTAGCAGTGTATGGCGGCAACGATGGCGAAAGGTACGAACAGGAGCGACGCAGCCTGAAACAAGGGGCGGATATCGTGATTGCTACACCAGGCAGACTGATTACGCATCTGCAACTCGGTAGCTTGGATTTGAGTCGTACTACACATTTGATACTGGACGAAGCAGACCGAATGCTGGATATGGGATTCTATGACGATATAATGAAAATCGTCAACGAAATGCCTAAAGAAAGGCAAACTATCCTGTTTTCTGCAACAATGCCGGATAAGATAAACGAAATGGCAAAAAACATTATGTGCAATCCGGTAGAAGTGAGACTGGCAGTCTCAAAACCTGCAGAAAATATCGCTCAGGGTATGTACCACTGCTATGACAAAGACAAAACCGCCATTGTGCAGCATATTTTCAAGCAAACGCCTCCAGAGCGCGTCATTATCTTCGCATCATCAAAGCAAAAGGTAAAAGAACTGAATATTGAGTTGAAAAGAAAAGGGTATAATGCTGCGGCGATGCACTCAGACCTAGAGCAAAAACAACGTAATGAGGTGATGCTGGCATTCCGTGCAATGAAGATAGATGTGCTCGTGGCAACAGATATCGTAGCGCGTGGTATCGATATAGACGATATCGCTATGGTCATCAATTATGATGTGCCGCGCGATCCCGAAGACTATGTACATAGAATAGGCCGTACAGCGCGTGCTGGTAGGTCAGGCAAGGCTTTCACACTAGTCAACGCTAAAGACCACTTCGCACTGAGGAATATCGAGAAACTCCTGGAAAAGAAAGTACCCGTGCAAGACTTGCCCAAAGGCATGGAAGCCCCCAAAGAAGAACCTGAAAATCCGAAGAAAAAGGGTAAGCGAAAATACAACAATCGAAGAGGCAAAAGTAAGTCTTCTGATGAAGGAGTAGAAAACAAACCGCGCAAGAAACGCTTCGTTCGTAATAACAAATCTAAAAGCAATAAATCCAAAGAGAACAAACCTGCTGAGAATAATAAATAGATAAAACTATAACATAATATATATAAAATATGGCTACAGTAGACGATAAGAAAATTATCTTTTCAATGGTGGGGGTCTCAAAGACTATTCGCCAAACAAATAAGCAAATTCTGAAGAACATCTACCTGTCATTCTTCTATGGCGCTAAGATTGGTATCATTGGGTTGAACGGTTCAGGTAAATCGACCTTGATGAAAATCATCGCTGGTATTGACAAAGATTTCCAAGGTGACGTAGTATTCTCACCAGGCTACTCGGTGGGTTACCTTCCTCAGGAACCAGAATTAGATGATACTAAAACTGTCAAAGAAATCGTACAAGAAGGGGTAAGCGAAATTGTAAACGCCCTTGCAGAATACGAAGAAATCAACCTAAAGTTCGGTTTGCCTGAATACTACGAGGATGAAGAAAAAATGAATGGTCTCTTCGCACGCCAAGGTGAATTGCAAGACTTACTAGACGCTTCAGATGCATGGAACTTGGACAGCCGCTTGGAACGAGCTATGGCTGCCTTGAATTGCCCCCCTGCAGACCAATTGGTAGAGCATCTCTCAGGAGGTGAACGTCGCCGCGTGGCGCTTTGCCGTTTGTTGTTGCAGAAACCAGATGTGCTCCTCTTGGACGAACCTACCAACCACTTGGACGCAGAAAGTATCGACTGGTTGGAACAGCACTTGAACCAATACGAAGGTACTGTAATTGCTGTAACTCACGACCGCTACTTCCTGGACGACGTAGCTGGATGGATTCTTGAATTGGACCGTGGTGAAGGCATTCCATGGCAAGGCAACTATTCATCATGGTTGGAGCAAAAGACCAAGAGAATGGAAATGGAAGAAAAGGTGGCTAGCAAACGACGCAAGACTTTGGAACGCGAATTGGAATGGGTGCGCATGGCACCAAAGGCTCGCCAGGCTAAGGGTAAGGCACGTTTGAATTCATACGACAAACTCTTGAACGAAGACCAAAAGGAAAAAGAACAACACGTAGAAATCTTTATCCCTAATGGACCACGTTTAGGAAATAAGGTTATCGAGGCACAACATGTTGCTAAAAGTTTCCCACAAAAAGAACTTTTCAAAGACCTCAACTTCATGTTGCCCCCAAATGGTATTATCGGTGTAATTGGTCCCAACGGTGCAGGTAAGACGACGCTTTTCCGCCTAATCATGGGATTGGATACACCAGATACAGGTGACTTTGAAGTAGGCGAAACCGTTAAGTTGGCTTATGTAGACCAACAACACAAAGATATTGACCCCAATAAGTCTGTATACGAAGTGATAAGCGGAGGAAATGAATTGATACGTATGGGTGGAAGAGATATTAATTCACGCGCATACCTGAGTCGATTTAATTTCTCAGGAGCAGACCAAGAAAAGAAATGTGGTGTCCTTTCTGGCGGTGAACGCAATCGTTTGCACTTAGCAATGGCTTTGAAGCAAGAAGGCAACGTGTTACTTTTGGACGAACCTACCAATGATATCGACGTCAATACATTGCGCGCATTGGAAGAAGGTCTTGAAAACTTTGCAGGCTGTGCCGTCGTAATTAGCCACGACCGTTGGTTCCTGGACCGTATCTGTACTCACATTCTAGCCTTTGAGGGCGAAGGCAATGTATTCTTCTTCGAAGGTTCATATAGCGACTATGAAGTAAACAAGGCTAAGCGTCTCGGACTTGAAGAGCCCAAGCGTATCCGTTACCGCAAGTTGTATGAATAATCCCAAAATCATCATAACATTCGCACTGGAGTCTGAATTTATCAATATTCAGATTCCAGGATGCGAGGTGATAAATGTCATAACTGGGGTGGGGAAGAGCCTATCAGCTGCCTCGCTGATGAAAGCTGTATTCGAGCATCAACCTATCGCTGTGCTCAACGTTGGCACTGCTGGTACGTTGAAACATCAAGTGGAAGATATCATCGTAGCACGTCGCTTTGTAGACCGCGACCTAATGGAATTACCATTACAGGGTATAGTTTCTACGCTGCACAATACTTTCCCTTTACCTCAGGTCCTGGATAGTCTTTACGCAGAGGATGTTCAAAGGCAACAATATCAAGTGAATACAGGTGACAAGTTTTTGTCTGATTTAAGTGATGTAGTCGGTGATGTAGTCGATATGGAGGCTTTTGCACAAGCCGTAGTTTGCGAACAAATGCAGATACCCTTCATCTCTGTCAAGTATATCACAGATGTGATAGGTCAGAATTCGTTAAAAGTGTGGGAGGACAAATTGGCTGATGCTCAATGTGGATTGAGTCGATTCTTTGAAACACATTTTCTGTGTTCTAAATAATGCCTTCACCGTTTAATTATTTTACTTCAATTTGGCAGAGTCAAGACAAAATCACTAACTTTGCAAAAAAATAAGAAATATATGAGCAGATGCAATCCGTTTAGAGGGATGGGTGTAGCCCTGGTCACGCCCTTTCATCAAGATGGTAGTCTCGATGAATCATCTCTTGAGAAACTTTTACAATTTCATTTAGACTGCGCTACCGACTTCCTCTGCATATTGGGAACTACAGCAGAAACACCCTGCCTCTCAACTGAAGAGCAGCTTTGTGTGATGAATATTGCGCAGCGCGTAATTGGTGGTAGGATACCCATGTTGTTAGGATTTGGTGGTAACAATACAAGAGCCATTATTGACAGAGTCAAAAAGTCTGACCTATCAGGTTGGGATGGTTTACTTATTGTTACGCCATATTATAATAAGCCATCGCAGGAAGGACTCTATCAACATTATAAAGCAATTGCAGACGTCTCTCCACTGCCAATAATATTGTATAATGTACCTAGCAGAACGGGGGTTAACCTTGAAGCTGCAACCACCCTGCGTATTGCCAATGATTGCCAGAACGTTGTAGCTATAAAGGAAGCATCTGGAAAAATAGATCAAGTCAATGAAATTATTACCAAAGCGCCAAAGGGATTTGAGGTTATAAGTGGTGACGATGGTCTGACACTTGATATTATCAACAAGGGTGGGGTAGGTGTAATTTCAGTACTTGGCAATGTTTACCCCGCTGAATTTAAAGCAATGGTTTATGCTGGTCTGAATCAAGACTTAGAGAAAGCTACTGCTATACATAATAAATTCACCGAGATGTATAATTTGCTTGCAGTAGATGGCAATCCTTCTGGAGTAAAATGTTTCCTGTCGGCAAGAGAAATGATAGAAAATCATTTACGACTGCCATTGGTTAGCGTCCGCTCCGAAACAAAACAAAATATAGAAAGATTCGTCAATGACTTTTAGCATACCACAATAAAAAACAATAAGTTATATTCAGCCCCCCCTGATGACTTGTTTAAATATTTAAAAAGTTGGTCCTTTAGAAGTAATCTCAAAATCTAGACGGATTAATAGATAAATTTGACCTAGGTCAAATTGCTGGCTACGAGATACCCACATCCCTCTAAACATAGGCGATATGGGTATTTCATTTTTTAAAACACAAAATTAATTTTTAAAACACTCAACAGGTCAAAATTCAGATTGATACTGACCTATGGGTCAAAAATCATGAATATGGAAATAGTCAACCTTCTCCACTTTAGAAATCGTTCTCAGCTTCGGCAATGGTTTGAAGAGAACCACAACAAAGAGAAATGTTGTTGGGTGGTGACTTATCGCAGTAAGTGTCCGCCGGAGTGGCCAGCTATTACATACATTGATGTGGTGGAAGAGGCGCTTTGCTTCGGTTGGATAGATAGTACACTAAAGCGGCTTCCTGATGGTCGACTTGTTCAACGCCTTTCTCCTCGAAGACCTAAAAGCCATTGGACTCAACTGAACATGGATAGATGTGTTGATCTTGAATATAGAGGATTAATGACAGAAGCCGGGAGGCGTGCGTGTAATAAATCTCACGCAAATCTGGGGAATCTATAAAAATTTATTCTAAAAAGGATTCTTAGATTCTTAGATTTGCGTGAGACTACTTACTCTTACCACTTTGCAAACAATAAATCTCACGCACTTAATCATATCGTTGTTGCAAGTTATGATTCCGAATCTCCAAAGTAATTTCTATATAAGTCCGTTTACCTTCAATGTAGTCGGCATATAGTGCTTCCGCATCTCGACCCTTCAAGATGCGGCACTTGCCACACTCGTCGCAACAATATAGGCATTTCCAGGCTTCTAAGACATAGGCCAGCCTTTCTTCTTTGGTTGAGTTGTCTAACTTTGGAGGTTGCATGATGTCTTCAAATTAAATAATAACCACCTTAATCACTCCATCCAATTTGTTCTCAAAGATGCGGTAGGCTTCCTCGATCTCACTCAATGGGAAACGATGTGCTATGATTGTAGGCTTCGCCTTCTCCACCAATGCGAATGTGCCTTTTTCAATATACGTGTATGCTAGCATAAAGTCTTAATCCTTTTTTGTGACCATTCAAACAACATAATGGACGCTTCATTAAAGTCAACATTTTCTCCATTTTTATACTTCAAGAAAGTTTCAGTAATTCTCCGCTCTTCAATAGAAGTCACTTGAAGCAAACGGCTTTGATGTTGGATGTAGTTGCCTGTCTGCTTGTAGATGATTGCCTGCACCACAAAAGAAGCCGACTTGTACAGTCCTTTCAAAATCTCCTCACTCTTTTCATGTAGCATGTTGTGTACACATCCGTGATAGATGTTGCAAGCACCTATCTTGATGGCTCTATCAATAGCTATATGGTCGATCGACGGTAGCAATTCATCCAAACTTCCCTTTATGGGTGTCGTGTCGTGATAGAATTGGAAAAGGTCGGAAGGCTCCCAATTCAAAATCTCATCCTTGCCCGACACAAAACCACAGATCAGCTCTCTATTTGGTAATGTGTCCAGCATATCATGATAAGCCTTAATGTCCGATGCACTCAATGTATCCAAGATCACCACAACATCTATATCACTATTCTCTGTTGCTTCACTACGAGCATAACTGCCCTGCAAACCAACAAACCAAATACGACTTCTAAAAACTTCATCGAGTTGCTGAAGAAAGTCATTCATCCAAACGTTTATATCTATCATACCCCTCCGAGTTTATATATTCTCTAAAACCCACCCATTATCTCTGTGGTAAATCATCTGCCGAGTCATACCACCATCGATGCAGATGTTCTCGCCCGTGATGAAGCCAGCTTTATCACTACAAAGAAACAGGACCATATTCGCTATGTCCATAGGATTGCCAACCCTTCCTGCTGGTTGCTGAGTGGCATCGGGACCTTCGTAAATGGTGTATGCCGTGTCAATCCAACCTGGGGAAATGGAGTTTACTCTAACTCTACCCGACAGACTCACTGCCAATGCGTGAGTAAGTGCAGCAATTCCCCCTTTGGCTGCTGTATAGCTCTCGGTTTGTGGTTGACTCATACGGTCGCGCGAGGAAGAGACGTTGACGATGGATGCACCCTCGGCCAAATGTGGCATAAAGAGTTTGACTAAATAGAATGGTGCAGTCACTCCCACACTTAGCGCGTATTGGAACTCCTCGTACGAACATTCATCTATTCCTTTCATCAGTGGCAAGGCATTATTGACAATGATATCCACTTTGTTGTGCTTGCTAAGCACTTCGCTTGCAAAAGCTTCCAGCACTTCTTTCTTGGAAATGTCTCCAACGTAATGCTCTCCCTTTTGCTTGTCTATCACACTGACTATTGCGCCCTGCTTACGGAACTCATCGGCAATGCATCTGCCAATGCCATTTGCACCACCTGTTACTATGACAACTTTATTTTTGAACATAAACAAGCGTTTATTTATTTCTTTTGTAGGACCTGACTACGCTAATCGTAAAACCAACAATTGCTGCCAACAAGATTATTGGCTCAGCCAGCATAAATATTGGCATTGTTCCCGATGTCAGTGTTACCATAGTTGATGAAAATAAGACAAGGCAGATACCTGATGCCAAAATAATCAAGCTCTTTTGGAGTTTCTGCTTCATATGCCCAATTGTATAAGTAATCAGGCAAACAACAACTCCCACCAGGAGATACAAAAGCAATGCACTTCGTGGCATTGTGCCTCCTGCATTCCCTTGAATGTCATAGTGAGCAGGAAGTTGTTCTGGTAAATGATGCCATCGCAACATGATGGATAAAGCATTTAAAGCAACAATCAAGAGCGGGGTAAGCCAACTTTTTTTATTCATATCTGTATTTTGGGTTCTTGTTGTGTGGTTTGTTTTTCTGCTCCCTATGAATTATAGACCTTGGTGTATAAAAGGAGAGATTACTTATAATTGTTAATGCTCCCAATGAATTGGTATAAAAAGGATTACTTATTATTCGAATGTGTCTATTTGAGGCTTTTGTAAAATTAATAAACACCACCCACAGTTGGATGGTGATATATATTAAAATATAGATGATTGTGTTTCGGTGGTCAATAACTCCAGTGCCTTGATACCCATAACGGAGTTGCCCCTTGAATTGAGTCGCGGACTCCAAACGGCGACGGCATATTGCAGGGGATAGATGGCTACGATACCACCACCCACGCCGCTCTTGCCGGGCAGCCCTACCAGATAACTGAATTCACCCGCTTCGTCATAAAAACCGCAAGTTTGCATGATGGCGTTCATGCGCTTCACTTGCGAGGACGTGAGTGTGATGCCAGCATAGTCAAATTTCTTACGATGATTGGCAAAGACCAAAAAGGCCTTGGACAATTCCCGGCAACTCATTTCGATAGAGCACATCATGAAGTAGAAGTGGAGCACATCCTCGATATCATTTTCGATCGTGCCATGGTGTTTCAACAGATTGGCAATCGCTGCATTGAGGTACCCCTTCTCGCGCTCCGACAGGGCTACTTGTTTATTGTAACAGATGCTCTCTTCGCCCGAAATTTCGTGTACAAACCGAAGGAAATCTTCGTGTGGGTGTTCCAAATGCGAATAGAGAATGTCTGCCATCACTATGGCACCTGCATTGATGAATGGATTGCGGGGAATACCATGCTCTACTTCCAACTGCACTAACGAGTTGAAGGCTGTGCCAGAAGGTTCTTTGCCTATCTTCTTCCACAAATTATCGCCCTCGATCGATAAGCACATGGCCAGGGCAAAGACTTTCGAGATACTCTGAATGGAAAATCTCGTGTCGGCTTGCTCAATAGCACCCACCTCGCCATAGATGGTATGGATGCACATACCAAATTGGTCAGGGTCTACTTTCGCCAATTCGGGGATATAATCAGCCGCCTTGCCCTCTTGAGCATAAGGCAAGATGGCTTGGTGGATATTTTCAAGCAGTTTATTGTAGTCCATACCTTATGCTTCGCACAATCCCTGCTTCACCCATTCGTCCAGCAGTGTCTTAGCATCTTGCAATGCCACTGCTTCTTCGACATCGTATTCCTGGCAGAGCAATGCCGCCATATCTTCCACGCTGAATACCTTGCCCACGAGTGCTTCCCACAGGTAGGTAGCACTTTCATTCAGATTGATCAGTTTGCTGTAATCCAGGTTTTCAATACCAGAAGCGATGATGACATTCTCACCGCAGACATTATGTAGTTCAAATCCTTCTTTGATTTTCATGATATATTTTTTGTTTGATGATTATACGTTTGTGTTGACAGGAAACAGCTTCAACCAAATTCTGCGGTAGAAGGCAAGAATCCATCTTCTCATTGGGGCGAGGGCGAGCCAAATCTTCGAGTAGACCTTCCACTTCAGACCTTCTGCACTATCAGGCACGCTTCTTCCCTTGCGATAAAATGCTGTGACCACACCAATCACATCTTTCACCAGGCAATGCTCTGTGCCGACTACGTTACCATCTCCCATCAAGGTGAGTTGGTCTCCTTCACGACGAATGATGCGGTGCAGCACATACAGCCTTGGAGCAACTTCTGCCAGGACGACGTCGCCGCGCTTTAGCGCCCCCTCGTTTGGGCGGCACAGGGTCACTTTGTCTCTGCCGTTTTCCAGAAACAAGCGCATGCTGAACCCATGTACTCGAATCGTAGCACTGCCCAGCATGTCAATCTTCTGCTTGACGTCGGGTATCAGGATATGATTGGGTATAGTGATGCTCTTCATGTTTTGAAACCTCTGCTTTTTTGTACCAAAGCTATTCTTGATAATAGGCATCTATCGCTTCGCTACTCATCCTCACCGCTGCTTCATCAGGCAAGCATTTCAGGTAGAAAGTCGGCACGTGTTTCACGATGTTTGAAATGGTTTCGCAAATTTTCTTGTACGATGCCTTGTCCCAAATCATTGTGCTGGTAGATGAAAGCACCGAGGCAAAGGAGGGTAGGGTGGACTCGCGACGAATGATGTTTTCGGGATATTGCTCTAAGCGCACTACTGCACGCACAGGTACAGATTGATTCTTGTAACAAGGGGTTTTGCCGCTCCATGGTGTGCCATAGACTTTCACTTCGTCAGTCTCTGGCAGATAGCGCAGGGCGGGGTTGTCATCATTCAGCAATTCCGTGCCTTCGAGATATTTCAGCCACCCCTTCGAATGTGTACTCTTGCCCGTGCCGCTTTTGCCTAGGAACAGGTGACCGCCACCCTTGTACATCGTCACGGACGAGTGCATCAGGATGATGTGGTGATAAGCGCCCGCAAAGGCAAAGGCTATCATCAAAGCATTGTTTATACCAAAGCTGCGGTTGGCGGTGTCTCCATAGAGGCTGGCGTAGCATTTAGTGAAATATTTGTCGGTCAAAAGTGCACAAGCAGAACCGCCTTCTGTATTGCCAATTAAGATTAAATAACCATCGGTGTCTGTGCGTGAATAAATACCATGGTTAATACCTCCGCAATCAAATTGTCCCACCTCTTCACCCTCTGGGGAAAAAGGCACCATATCGTTTTTGATCAGCATTGTGAATAGGCCCACCTGATCTGTTTCTGGGATATGAAATGGAGCATAGGAAGGCATTAATAGTCTGACATCGTCAGCGTCTCGATAATCCACGTCGAACACGGCTTCGGCTACGCGAAAATAGAGGTGATTCATCTGCTACTTGGTCTTATTTATAATATATGAAACGGTGATATCTCGTAGTACACTAAATATCTGTCGATACTATCTCTCTTTGAACTGGAATTCCTCCCTTGTCAGTTCGATCAAGAGGGTTTGATACCTGCGGCGCTGTTCGCGTCTCACCTTCAGGTATTTCTTTTCAGCCCTTTCCTTTGTTTTGGCATAAATTACGCTGCACACATAGCCGCCCGGGTAAGTCATTTCCATCTTCTGCTTCATCTGCTGAGCATAGTCCTCTCTGTGCAGCAGGAAGTCCGTCCCTTTTTCCAGTTCAGCCCCCACCAATTCCTGCACGGGCGAGATGTATACCAAGGTGTCATTCAGATTTTCTGCAAACCCAAATGCCCAAACGCGTTGCACATCTTCTGCTTTTTGTTTCTTCTGTGCTGCTGCCATATTAGGCAAAATTAATGCCACGACTACAAGCAACATCCATTTATAAAATGCTTTCATGATCCGGAAGTTGAAAAATATTTTTATATAAAACTTTGCGAAGATAGTGAAAAGTAGTCAAAGAGAAAAGCGAAAAACCTATAATTTCGTCATATTTAATCTGTGCTCAAAAAAAGTCTTAGCTTTTTTAAAAAAGGTCAAGGTTTTTTCAAATTATGTTAGACCTTTTTTCAACGAGGTCTTAGGTTGTGAAATATAGGTTTGTGTTGAGGGGAAAATGATTTTAAAAAGTGGTAAAAACTTTTTTTGCAATTTGGATTTTATTGGCTAAATTTGCGGGGTATTCAAATATTGATTACTGTATGAAAAATATAAAGTTGCTGGTTGGTGCTTTGTCGAAGTGGACAGCTGGTGTTGTGCTTGTCTTTGCGCTCCTGTTTCTGCCTGCATCAACCTTCTGCTATCCAGGTGGATGGCGGCTTTTGGTTCTACTATTTATCCCAATGCTTATGGTGGGCGTTTTTCTCTATATTTATGCTCCCGACTTGCTAGAGAAACGGTTGCGTGGCAAGGAGGAGCGCGTGAAGCAAAAGGGTGTGGTAGCTTGGTCGGGATTACTCTTTGTGGTGAGTTTCGTTGTTGCTGGTTTTGACTTCAGATACGGTTGGTCGGCGATGCCTGGCTGGGTGCCGTGGGTCGCTGGCCTGCTGCTTGTCGCTGCGTATGTAATGTATGCAGAGGTGATGCGCGAGAATGTCTGGCTATCCCGTAGCATCGAGGTAATGGATGGACAGCAGGTAGTGAGCGGTGGACTCTACGGCATAGTGAGGCACCCTATGTACACGGCTACGATACTGATGTTTTTGATGATGCCACTGGTGCTGGGTTCCTGGTGGGCGTTTCTGGTGATGGTGCCTTACGTCCTTGTCATCGTGAGACGCATAAATGATGAAGAAGAACTGCTTGAAAGAGAGTTGTATGGCTATCTTCAGTACAAGCAACGGGTGAAGTGGCGATTGTTGCCTTTGCTCTGGTGATATTTCTCTGTGAATACTACCTACTGACACCTGTCTGTCATGGCGCTTTATATATTTCATATATAGCGCTTTTTGTATTTATTCGGTTGGGTTCTAAAGCACACTTTCTTAGTTTTAATAAAAAATATCAATCCGAACTGGCCGTTTTTCGCCTATTTTTTATATTTTTGCACGTTAATATAAACAACGCGGTGAATGATGCTTTGCTTCTGTTCACTTAGCAAATGAAAATTGCCTGAAATGATAGATACAAACGAGATAATGCAGCGACTGGGGTATGTGCCCAATGAGATGCAGTGCGAGATGATGGCGCGTGGTGCACAGAGTGAAGGCCTTGTGCTGCTCTCGCCGACAGGTTCGGGTAAGACCCTGGCCTATCTGTTGCCCCTATTGCAAGGGCTGGATTTGAGGCAACAAGGCGTGCAGGCGATTGTAGTCGTGCCCACCAGAGAGTTGGCTGTGCAAGCCGAGGAGATGCTCGGCGCCATGAAGGTGGGCGTGAAAGCGATGAGCGTATATGGCGGACGACCCGCTATGGACGAGCACCGCAAGATGCGCGAAGTGCGGCCACAAGTAATATTTGGTACACCGGGCCGCCTAATGGACCATTTGTCTAAAGAAAATATTTTGCCACACGGCGTCAAGACCCTTGTGATAGACGAGTACGACAAATGTCTGGAAATGGGTTTCCGACAAGAAGTAGGCAGATTGATGCAAGAAATGGCTGGCGCCGTGCGTATGTGGATGACTTCGGCCACACGTATGAGCGATTTTGACGAATTCGTATCAGGTCAGCGCGTGGCAACAGGATCAAGAAAAAGACAGTTTGCGATCGTAGATCACTTAGGCGATGATTCGGCTGCGACAAATAGAATCGAGGTGAAATGTGTGCCTTCACCCGAAAAGGACAAGTTGACGACGATGCTGAAGTTGGTTTCGGCATTGCAGGGTCAGCAAGCGATACTCTTCGTAGCACACCGTGGAAGCGCCCAGCGTGTGGGTGATGCTTTGAAGCGCGAGGGGTTTGCCTCGGTCGTCTATCACGGCGGCATGGAGCAGGAGCACCGTGAGCGCGCATTGTATAAGTTGCGCAATCAAAGTGTAAATATCATGGTGGCAACAGATATAG
Source organism: Prevotellaceae bacterium (assembly GCA_021153165.1). Classification (GTDB taxonomy): domain Bacteria; phylum Bacteroidota; class Bacteroidia; order Bacteroidales; family Bacteroidaceae; genus Alloprevotella. The sequence continues at coordinate 6,103 of JAGKTZ010000015.1, read as the reverse complement.
CAGCGCGCGGGCTAGACATCCCCGAGGTGAGACACATCATCCACTATCATTTGCCTATAGATGAGGCGACCTTCACACACCGTTCGGGACGCACTGCAAGATGGGATGCCAGCGGCTATGCCTATCTGATAGTAGGCCCCCAGGAACAATTGCCAGAATATGTGGGCGAGGTGGCAGAGATGAATGTCGACGATGTGAGTATACACCCCTCGATGCCAGAGATGGTGACGCTGTATATCGGTCGTGGAAAGAAAGAAAAACTTTCCAAGATGGACGTGCTGGGATTCCTCTGCAAAAAAGGGAAACTCACCAATTCAGATGTCGGACGCATTGATGTGGCAGCACATTATTCGCTCGTGGCAGTGAAGCGTGAATGCGTCAAGCCCTTGTTGCGCCAAGTGGCAGGAGAAAAGATAAAGGGTATGAAGACGATAATTGAGGTAAGCGGAAGATAATAGATGATTTTTGGGGGTAGGGCAGTGTTGGTGACTAAACGCCCCAAATGTTTTCAGACTCTACAGAGACTTGATGGCAAAACTTTGAAATTTTAGAAAAAAGATATGACTCAAATAGTAAAAATAAAGGATAGTGTGTTGCGTCAAGCAGCAGAAGAAGGCATGGATGCTTTCGTGCAAGTATTTGTAGATGCCATCTCAGAAGCCGTAGGTGGCGAAATGACTGCGGAGACTTTTGCCAAACTTCATCCAGACCAAATCACCCTGTGGGGCTATTCTATCCTGCGCAGTGAAGTGATGGATGGCGGTTTCGTGCAATTGATTCACAACGGTTATGCCCCCTTCTTCTTCAACAACCCCTTTGCCAAGGCAATGCGTCTGTGGGGACTGAAGGACTTGTGCAAGTTGGTCTACAAAGCAAAGGACGAGTATGACTTGACCGGCGACTCACTGACACGTGAATGTACCGAGGACGAGTTTATGGCATTGTTTGAGGCACATCCACAATTTGACGATTTGGATGATAAGTTTGTGGAAAACGAAGAAGAATATACGGCTACTATTGCACAATACGTGGACGAGCACATTGAAAACTTTGCAGAGATTATTGCAGATTGATAGTGTGACGCCTTCTTTACCCCCAAAGCATAAAAGTAGATAAATATGGCAAAGAAAAATATAGTAAAGCCAGCAAAGATAAACATCAAGAACAAGCGCGCCGAGCACGATTTCTTCTGCATCGACAAGTATACGGCAGGTATCGTGTTGACGGGTACAGAGATTAAGAGTATCCGTGCAGGTAAGGCCAGCCTTGTAGATACCTTCTGCTACATCCACAATGGAGAGATGTGGGTGAAAAATATGCACATCTCAGAGTATTTCTTCGGCTCGTATAATAATCACCCCGTACGTCGTGACCGAAAATTACTCCTCAACAAGAAAGAAATAAAATCCCTGGCTGACGATACCAAAGCACCCGGCTTTACGATAGTACCCCTGCGTTTGTTTATTGACGACAACAATCGTGCCAAGTTGGTGATAGGCCTTTGCAGAGGTAAGAAAGAGTACGACAAACGTGCTACGCTCAAAGATAAGCAAGACCGTCGCGAGATGGACCGTGCGATCAAGCGCTTTTGATAGTTGATGAAGCGTTATGGATGAGCAATCAAATGCAGTAGATGAGCGAACAAACGGATTTGAGATAGATGTAAATTGAGTTTTACAACGAACGAACTAAACTATGCAAAATTTGCAAACACTGGTACAAAATCGCGTCTTGATATTGGATGGTGCTATGGGTACGATGATTCAGTGCTATAAATTGACTGAAGCAGACTATCGTGGCACACGATTTGTAGACCTTCCAGGCATACAATGTGGCAACAATGATCTGCTCACCCTCAGTGCTCCGCATATCATAGAGGATATTCATCGTAAATATCTCGACGCAGGGGCAGATATCATCGAGACCAACACCTTCAATGCGCAACGCGTATCTATGGCAGATTATGGATGCCAGTCGCTTTGTCGGGAGATGAACTTAACTGCAGCAAAATTGGCGAGACGATTGGTAGATGAATATACGCAGCAGAATCCCAGTAAACCACGCTTTGTCGCAGGGTCGATAGGTCCAACCAATCGTACTTTGTCAATGAGTCCCGATGCCAATAATCCTGCGCTCCGAAATTTGACCTTCGATGAATTGGTCGAGGCTTATCAAGAACAGATAGAAGCGCTACTCCAAGGTGGTGTAGATGCCTTGCTCATCGAGACCATCTTTGATACCCTGAATGCTAAGGCCGCACTTGTTGCTGCAGAAGAAGCGTTCAAGCGTTTTGCTGCTGTGCCAGTGATGCTCAGTTTGACCCTTGCAGACAAGGCAGGACGTTCCTTCTCTGGTCAAACCTTAGACGCCTTTTGGGCATCCGTACAGCATTATCCCATCTTCTCGGTAGGGCTAAACTGCTCGTTTGGCACAGACCAAATGCAACCCTTCCTCAAGCATTTGTCACAAATAGTACCCTGCTATATCTCGGCCTATCCCAACGCAGGTCTGCCTAATGCCCTTGGCGAGTACGATCAGACACCACAGGATATGGCACGTTTGGTAAGAGAACTAATCGAAGAAGGTGTGGTGAATATCATAGGCGGTTGCTGTGGTACGACTAACGAATACATCGCTGCAATTGCCCAAGAGATTAGTTCACTGCCTCAATTCACATCGCCCAGACAAACAAAGCATGCCGACGAGCGACTCACCCTTTCTGGACTTGAGGCAACGTCTCTGTCTGGCGATAATGCTTTCCTTGCAATTGGTGAAAGATGCAATGTTGCAGGTTCTCGTAAGTTCTTAAGACTCATTAAGGAGAAAGATTATACCTCGGCGATAGAAATAGCACGTCAGCAGGTGCTGGACGGCGCCATGTGCATTGATATCAATCTGGACGACGCTATGCTTGACACAGTCGAGGAAATGACACATTTTCTCAACCTACTTGCCGCAGAACCTGAAATTGCCCGTGTGCCCTTTATGATAGACTCGTCAGACTGGAACGTCATCGAACAAGCATTGAAGTGTGTGCAAGGCAAATGTATTGTCAATTCCTTGTCGTTGAAAGAGGGTGAAGTGCTTTTCTTAGACCGAGCACGCAAAGCACACCGATATGGTGCTGCTATCGTAGTGATGGCATTTGATGAGCAGGGTCAAGCGACGACTTATGAACGCAGAATCGCTATCTGTGAACGTGCCTATCACCTCTTGACAGAGCAAGTCGGAATGCCTGCACATGATATCATATTCGATCCTAATATCCTGACGATTTGTACAGGTATTGATGAGCACGACCAATATGCCCTTGATTTCATCCGTACTATCGAGTGGATTAAGCAGCATTTCCTCTCTACTCATATAGTCGGCGGATTGAGCAATCTTTCCTTCTCGTTCCGTGGCAATAACTATATTCGTGAAGCGATTCACACGGTGTTCCTGCATCATGCTCGAGCAGTGGGTATGGATATGGCTATATTGAATCCAAGTACACAGATTGCCTACGAAGCGCTGCCTGCTGAACTCCAAAGCGCTATCAGTGATGCCCTGTATTGCCGTGGTGAAGGTGCCGAGGGATTGATTGCAGTGGCAGAAAAGTATCATGAGAAAACTGTCGGCAGTGCGGTGAAAGAGAGTGACGAGTGCAAGGCCATGTCGCTGTGTGAAAGACTGTCACATTATCTCCAGCAAGGCAATCAGAAGGACTTGTTGGCAGACCTTGAAATCGCTTTGCAAGAATACCCCAGTGCTGCAGAAATTATCGAGGGACCATTGATGGCAGGTATGAACCGTGTAGGCGAACTATTTGGTGCCGGTCAAATGTTTCTGCCTCAGGTAGTCAAGGCAGCTCGTACGATGAAGGCAGCAGTCGAAGTGTTGCGTCCACATTTGCTTCAAGGTGCAACAGATGCTCCAAGTCGTGGCAAAGTGTTAATGGCAACGGTCAAGGGCGACGTGCATGATATCGGCAAAAATATTGTCGCTGTAGTCTTGACTTGTGGCGGATTTGAAGTCATAGATTTGGGTGTGATGTGTCAGACCGAGGATATCGTTCAGGCAGCAATAGAGCACCAAGTCGACCTCGTTGGACTCAGCGCCCTTATCACTCCCAGTCTGCACGAGATGGAAGAAGTCGCTCGTGCGATGCAAGCAGCAGGTCTGCGTATCCCCCTGCTGATAGGTGGTGCGACTACGAGCAAACTCCATACGGCATTAAAGATTTCACCCTTCTACGACGGTCCAGTATTTTGGATAAACAATGCTTCGCTCGTAGTTCCCGTCGCTACCCAACTGATAAGTCCCGATACCCGTGATGCCCTTGTCGCTCAGAATGAGGCAGAGCATCAGCAAGTGGTCGAGCGTCATCTCAACATGGAGGAAAAACCACTAACGACTTTGGATGAGGCTCGTGATAATCGTCCCGTGCTATTTTAGTCATGCCTTGCATGAAATGAGCAAAGACTACCCCTTAAATAATAAAATCCTATACACATGAAAAAGATATTTCAAATTCTGTTTCTGTTCATTATCTCTGTCAACGCTATGGCAACAGATTTCGTGAAAGTAAAAAATGGTCAACTTGTCAAGGATGGCAAACCATATTACTTCGTGGGCACAAATATGTGGTACGCTCCGATTTTGGCATCCGAAGGACAAGGTGGCAATCGTGAACGCCTGACCAAAGAACTGGACCAATTGAAGAAATTGGGCGTGAAGAATTTGCGCATCCTTGTTGGTGCAGACCGCGGCACCAAGAATGCTGTGACCGTATCTCCCGTATTGCAAGAAGCGCCAGGCGTTCTCAATGATACCTTGCTCAGAGGGTTGGACTATCTAATGGTCGAGTTGCAAAAGCGTGATATGCTCGCCGTACTCTATCTCAACAATGCTTGGGATTGGAGCGGCGGTTACGGATTTTACCTCAGAGAAGTGGGGTGTGGTGATTCGCCCTTTTCTGGAGGTGAGGGCTACAATGAGTACGTAGATTATGTCAAAGCATTTTCGACCGACAAAAAGGCGCAGATGCTCTATCTGAACTTTGTGAAGTCTATTGTCACACGCACCAATACGATTACGGGTAAACCTTATGCAGAGGACCCTGCGATAATGTCTTGGCAATTGTGTAACGAACCAAGACCTTTCTCTCGCGACAAGGCAGAACAACAAGGTTTCTATAACTGGGTGGTCAAGACAGCCTCATGCATTAAGCAGTGGGACAAGAATCATTTGGTGTCTCTAGGTAGCGAGGGCACGATCGGTTGTGGTCCAAGCGAAGCGCTCTATACTCGTCTGCACCTCACGCCACATATTGACTATCTGACGTTGCATATTTGGCCAGTGAACTGGCGCTGGGCAACTCCCGACAGACTCTACAACTCTTTGCCCATGGTTTATCAAAAGGCAGACGAATACATAGCCGAGCATATGCGTATTGCTAAGCAGACTGGCAAACCCATGGTGATAGAGGAGTTTGGTTATTCTCGTGATAATACCTTCCGAGCACCTGCCACACCTACACGTGCACGTGATGCCTTCTATTCCTATATATTCAGCAAGGTCATCGAGAGTGCGCAAGACGATGGTTGCATAGCAGGTTGCAACTTCTGGGGATGGAGTGGGGCAGGCAGACCCACCGATGTGCAGTGGTTGCCAGGACATGACTATCTCATCGACCCACCACACGAACCACAAGGTTGGTATTCGGTGTACGACGAAGATGTGACAACGATTATGAAGATACGTGAGGCGGCGAAGCAGCTGAAGAAGAAGTAATTTCGTTTCAGTAAATCATACACGCCAACAGAGCCTTGTTTTTTTTAAACGAGGTTTTGGAAAATTTAAATAAGGTCTTGGGGATTTTCAACGAGGTCTAACCTTAGAGAAATAAAACAAATATTCCCAAACCGAGTACGAATACAATAAATCAGACCCAACGCCGTTTAGTATATTAATAGTATTATGCCAAGTCGTGGTGTATACTAACTATAAAATTGTATATTTATACCCGTTGGCGGAATTAATTTAAGTTGATAAATATGAGTAAAAAGTTGCACATATCGCTGATTTTTAGTAACTTAGTGGTGTTCAAAACATTAAGTCC
>JAGKTZ010000070.1 GCA_021153165.1 Prevotellaceae bacterium | reverse complement strand
AAATTGGATTGACTACGCAAATGTAGTTAAAATTTAGAAAAGATTATAGGAATAGTGTACTTTTTTAAACAAAAGTTAGATTAGTAAGAGAGGATTCACATGTGAAACTTATTTTTTCTGATGGAATAGGTATTTTTTGTCAAAAAGTTCAATTCTACCTTCAAAATTTGCCGATATCGGAAAGAAACGAGTACTTTGAGAACTATTTTAAAAGGAACTTGCCGATAATTGATTATTCATATATAACATGCTTCAATTCTGTCAAAATATTTCGTATTTTCAGAGCGCGAGAATCACTTAAAATCATTCGAGCGAGGAGGTGGTCGGATTTACGAGAACTACAAGGCATTAAAAAACACGACTTTTTTAACACATCACAAAGCAATTTTGATTTTAGTAAAGAAAACAACAATCAAAAGTGTCTATCTTAGACAAATCTATCCTTATCGCAGGAAAATTCTACAAGTAACGTAGAAATTTCTAGAAGTATTGTAGATAAAACTATCCGTAACGTAGTTCAAACTATCCGTATTGTAGTTCAAAAAAGGCCTTGACTTTTTTCAAAAAGGTTAAGGTTTTTACTTTCTGCCCTTACTTTAGGCCCAATGTGCCGTTCTATTTCACAAAGTGCATTTGTCAAAATTTTTCGCATTTTTTACACTGCATTTAGAGCGCCCTGTTGGGGTAAAATAAGAGGGATGCACATCATCACGATGGCATCCCTCTATTATCATTAAACTTTGATTGTTGGCTGTTGATTACTCGGAGCGGTAATCTACCAATTGTTCGGCAGTCATATTCATCACCCATGCGTGATGCTTCAAGACTTCTGCTTCGGCAAAGTTAGCGTAAACGCGTGCTGAGCGTTCGAACATTTCGGGTGCCTGAGTCGCATTGTATTGAATCAAGTGCAACATGATGACGTCGGCAGCCATTTCGACCAAGTGGCGTGCGCAAATATCATGGAACTCTTGATCCTTAGCCTCTTTGACGTAGTTTGTTGCTTCTTCGAAGAGGTCCGCCATCTTCTTGGCGCGTGCTTGCAGAGGCTTCATTGCTTCGCTAACTTCTGCTGCTTCAAATTCGCGCATTTGAGCCAGGTACGATCCGTTGGTGACGTAACGAATGGCGGCCACGACTTGCAATTGGGTGGTGCCTTCGTAGATATTGGTGATGCGGGCGTCGCGTGCATAGCGCTGGATGGGATAGTCCATCATGAATCCCGAACCGCCGTGGATCTGCAGGGCATCGTAGGTATTTTGGTTGCAATATTCGGAGTTCATACCCTTGGCAAGTGGTGTGAGTGAGTCGGCCAACTTAGCATACTTCTTTTGCTCCTGGCGTTCTTCGGGCGTCAACTTGCGTTCGCGTGCGATGTCGTCCAGTGCTTTGTAGATGTCTACATAGCGGCTAGTTTGATAGAGCAAAGCACGACCAGCGTCAAGTTTTGCCTTCATCAATGCCAGCATGTCGTAGACAGCTGGGAGGGTGATGATAGCCTTGCCAAATTGCTGGCGGTCGCGAGCATAAGCCAAGCCTTCGTCGTAGGCCGCTTGCGACAGACCGACACTTTGTGCGGCGATACCGAGGCGTGCACCATTCATCAGCGCCATGACGTATTTGATCAGACCCAATTTTCGGTCGCCGCAGAGTTCTGCCTTGGCATTCTTGTACACCAATTCACAGGTCGGAGAACCTTGGATACCGAGTTTGTGCTCGATGCGGCGCACGTTCACACCGCCGTCGCGCTTGTCATAGATAAACATCGACAGACCGCGGCCATCAGTTGTGCCTTCTTCCGAACGTGCCAAAACGAGGTGCAGGTCGGCGTCGCCGTTGGTGATGAAGCGCTTCACACCGTTCAGTCGCCAGCTACCTTCTGCTTCGTCATAAGTAGCCTTGAGCATCACGCTCTGCAAGTCGGAACCTGCGTCGGGTTCGGTCAGGTCCATCGACATCGTTTCGCCTGCACAAATGCGAGGGATGAAACGGCTATGCTGATCTTCGTTGCCAAATTCGTACAAGGTCTCAATACAGTCCTGCAAGCTCCATATATTGCCGAAGCCAGCATCCTTGGTTGCCACAATTTCGGCACACATGGTATAGGGCGTGATGGGGAAATTCAAGCCGTCGTAGCGGCGAGGCATAGTCATACCGTTCATGCCTGCGCCCACCATGGCTTTCAGATTTTCGGCAGTGCCGCTGGCATAGCGCACGCGGTCGCCCTCGTGGTGAGGGCCTTCGATATCTACGTCCTCTGCATTGTCGGCGATAGTCGTACCTGTGATTTCGCCCACGATATCCAGGACGCGGTCATAACTATCCATTGCATCCTCGAAATCGAGAGGTGCGTAGTCAAAAGTATCTTTGTCGCGGAAGTCTCTTTCTTTGAGTTCCACAATGCGCTTCATGAGCGGATGATTCATCTCAAAGCGCAATTCGGGATGGTCACTATAACAATTTGCCATTGTAGTCTATATTTTTAATAAAGTAGACGAGTTTTTAGTGGACTAGTAGACGAGTTTTTGGTAGACTAGTAAACAAGTTTTTAGTAAACTAGTAAACGAGCACTTGTCAACTTGTCAACTCGTCAACTTCACTTACTATTTTCCTTATAATATTTAATCATTTTGGGCACGACTTCTTCTACCGAACCAGTGATGACATAGTCTGCCAATTGGTTGATAGGTGCATTGGGGTCGGTGTTGATTGAAATCACGATGCCGCTTTCCTTCATACCAGCGACGTGCTGGATGGCACCACTGATACCGCAGGCGATATAGACCTTGGGTCGAACGGTCACACCAGTTTGTCCGATCTGGCGATCGTGCTCGCAATAACCTGCATCAACGGCTGCACGTGTGGCGCCTACCTCGCCATGCAATTCGTCGGCCAACTTTTGCAACAGGTCAAAACCTTCCTTCGAGCCTACGCCGTAGCCACCAGCTACCACGATGGGTGCGCCCTTCAGGTTGTTATTGGCTTTTTCCACATGGCGTTCGATCACTCGCACCACGTAGTCTTCGGGTGCTACATATTTTTCCACTTCATGGCACACCACTTCGCCATTGTAATTGTCGTCAACCTTTTCAGCCTTCATCACACCGCTACGCACCGTAGCCATCTGTGGGCGATTGTCGGGGTTGACGATTGTTGCTACGATATTACCACCGAATGCGGGACGGATTTGGTAGAGCAAGCCGTCGTAGTGCTTGCCAGATTTGCGGTCGTCGTATTCACCGATTTCCAAGGCTGTGCAGTCGGCAGTCAGACCACTGTGCAACGACGAACTGACACGGGGGCCAAGGTCACGACCGATAACTGTAGCACCCATCAAGCAAATCTGAGGTTGCTTCTCTTTGAATAAATTTACCAAAATGCTGGTGTGAGGTTTGGTGGTATAAGGGTAGAGCCCCTCTGCATCAAAGACGTGCAATGTATCTACGCCGTAGGACAGAATCTCCTGTTCCACCTTACCCTTGATGTCGGTGCCAGCAACTACGGCCTCGAGTTGCACACCCAATTCGTTGGCCAATTTGCGGCCCTTAGTCAGGAGTTCGTATGAGACTTCCTCGACAGTATATTTATCTATTTCGCAATATACAAATACGTTGTTCATGATTTTCCTTTTGTAAATGTTTTTCAACGAGGAACAAGGTTTGTTGATCATTAATCATTAAAGTTAACCATTAATCATTAAACTTTAATCATTCAACGTTCCTCGTTCAACCCTTTAACTAGTAAACGAGTTTTTAGTAGACTAGTAGACGAGCACTCGTCAACTCGTACACTTGCCAACTAGTAAACTTGTACACTCGTCAACCTATAGTATGATTTTCCAGCAATTCTTTGATCAAGCCTTCCACTTCTGCATCAGCAGCTGTCAGGCGTTTGCTTTCCTTAGCCTTGAACACGATATTTTGTACCGCCTTCACTTTGGTGGGCGACCCTGCCATACCACATTGTTGCAAATCGGCATCAATATCGGCCGCACCCCATTGTGTCAGGGTGAGGTATGGTTTCTTGTCGTACTCGTCGGCATAGGGCATGTCAGCAGTACGCTCGATGGGCGCAGTGGCACGTTTGTATTTCATCACACGTTTGGCATTGCAGGGGCGACATGGAGCAGCTGAACCAGTCACTGTGATCAACAGAGGCAAGGGTGCTTCCACCTTTTCCACACCGCCGTCGATGCGGCGCGCCAACGTCACTTTGCCATCCACTACGCTTTCCACGCTTTCTACATAGGTCACTTGATCCAATCCCAACTTTTGAGCCACCTGTGGACCTACTTGCGCTGTGTCGCCGTCGATAGCCTGGCGTCCGCCTACGATGATATCGGGCATGCCAATTTTCTTGATAGCTTGGCTCAGTGCATAACTTGTCGCCAAAGTATCTGCTCCACCCAATGCACGGTCGGTCAGCAATACACCTGCATCAGCACCGCGATAGAGGCTTTCGCGCAGCACGTCGGCCGCCTTGGGCAATCCCATAGTCAGCACTGTCACTGTCGAACCAGGATGTTGATCCTTCAATCGAAGCGCCTGTTCCAGCGCGTTCAAGTCTTCGGGGTTGAAGATAGCAGGCAGCGCGGCACGATTCACCGTACCCTCGGCCGTCATTGCATCCTTTCCCACATTTCTGGTGTCGGGCACCTGCTTAGCAAGTACTACAATTTTCAGACTCATATTTCTGTGTTTTTCTTATTTATATATATATGTATTTCAAAGTAGTTAGGTCGCAAATATACAAAAAAAGAGTGAGGATGGTTGAGTTTGTAATAATATTTTTGTAGCGGACATTAAGTATTTGAGATACGATGTCATTCCCCAAAAGTACAATTCTCCCCAATATTCCCCCACATTGATGGACTTTTTTACTCAATGAACTTTATAAGAAAAGTAAACTCCCACAACAAGCAATGAATACCTGATGTGAGAGTTTTTTCTTGTTCTAATCTACACCTTGTCCCGATGGTGGGGATAAGGCTCGATTGATTAATAACTTCTAGCAATAAGTACGCGACACTTAGCTGGTTTGCCACTTATCATGTCGACGCCCAAGTTGTCCTGGCTATAGCCGAATGGCACGCAACGGATTGTGGCTTGAGTTTCCGCCTTGATTTGCGCCTCAGTTTCTTCGGTACCATCCCATGGGCAAAGGAAGAAGCCACCTTCCTTGATACGCTCCTTGAACTCTTCGTAGTTGTCGCAAGGATAAATGTGTTCGTCCAAGTAAGTCTTAGCCTTATTATATATATTGTCTTGTATTTCTTGCAACAAGTTTACTACGTAATCTTCGATGCCTTCGAAAGTGCGAGTTTCCTTTTCAAGTGTATCACGGCGCATCAATTCAATAGTACCATTTTCCAGGTCGCGACCGCCCATTACGAGACGTACAGGGACACCCTTAAGTTCGTAGTCGGCAAACTTAAATCCTGGGCGCTTATTGTCGGCATTATCATACTTCACACGAATACCCCTTGCTTCCAAGCGTGCAGCCAAAGCACCAAGTTTTTCGTTGAAAGCATTGAGTTCTTCGTCACCTTTATAAATAGGTACAATGACCACCTGGATAGGAGCGAGACGTGGAGGGAGCACCAAGCCATTGTCGTCCGAGTGAGTCATGACAAGAGCACCCATCAAGCGTGTACTTACACCCCATGATGTTGCCCAAGCATATTCCAATTGGTTGTTTTTGTCAACGAATTGTACATTGAATGCCTTACCGAAGTTCTGACCGAGGAAGTGGCTTGTACCACTTTGCAGCGCCTTGCCATCTTGCATCATAGCCTCGATAGTATAAGTGTCCAATGCACCAGCGAAGCGTTCTGTTTCACTTTTTACACCGCGAACTACGGGCATAGCCATTACTTCTTTGGCAAAATCGGCGTAGACGTTGAGCATTTGTTCTGTACGCTCTACTGCTTCTTCGCGAGTAGCGTGAGCAGTATGTCCTTCTTGCCAAAGGAATTCACTTGTACGCAGGAATAGACGTGTACGCATTTCCCAACGCATCACATTACACCATTGGTTGCAGCACAGAGGCAGGTCGCGCCAAGAGTGAATCCATTTGCGGTAGGTATTCCAAATCGTTGTTTCCGAAGTAGGGCGAATGATCAATTCTTCTTCCAACTTAGCTGTAGGGTCCACCACTACGCCATCACCAGTCTCATTAGCCTTCAAGCGATAGTGAGTCACGACCGCACACTCCTTTGCAAAGCCTTCTACGTGCTCTGCTTCTTTTGACAGGAATGACTTTGGGATGAGCATAGGGAATTGTACATTTTGCACACCAGTCGCCTTGAAGCGTGCATCCAAATCTTGCTGTATTCTTTCCCAAATAGCATAACCGTATGGTTTGATTACCATACAGCCACGTACATCAGATTGTTCTGCTAAGTCTGCTTTGACGACGAGCTCGTTGTACCACTTTGAGTAATCTTCGCTACGCTTTGTCAAATTCTTCAATTCTTTTGCCATATATGTATTATTTTACTTTTTTTATCAATTTTGTGCAAAGTTACAATTTTTTTTATACCTTTGCGACATAGACAAAAACATTATTAACTTTTAAACTTAAAAAAACATGAAAGGTATGAAGCTTTCTGCGCTTTTGTTGAGCGCAACAATGGTATTCTCTGGTTGTAACATGAGCAACTTGGGTAAGGGCGGTTTGATCGGTAGCACAAGTGGTGGTGCACTCGGTGCATTGGTTGGTGCTTTGATTGCAAAGGACGGCAACAAGGGTAAAGGTGCTGCTATCGGTGCTGCTGTAGGTGTGGCTGTAGGTACAACTGCAGGTACATTGATCGGTCATAAGATGGATAAAGCTAAGGCTGCTGCTGAAGCGGCAAAGGCTCAAGCTGAAATCCTTACTGCTGCTGACGGTACTCAATACGTTAAGGCTACATTCGAATCAGGTATCTTGTTCCAAACTGGTAAGAGTGCTTTGAGCGCTACAGCTACTGCAGATATCAACACATTCGTTACTAAGCTCAAGGCTGAAGACAATACATTTAATATTGCTGTTGCTGGTTATACTGACAACCAACCTTGGAAGAACTGCACTGCAGAACAAAGCAAGAAGAAGAATGAAGAACTTTCTTTGAAGCGTGCACAAGCTGTTGAAAAGCAACTCCTCGCTAGTGGTTATGACAAGAACTACATCATCCACGTTGTTGGTGCAGGTGAAGCTAATCCTGTAGCTGACAATGCAACTGCTGAAGGTCAAGAAAAGAATCGCCGCGTTGAAGTATATATCCTCCCAAGTAAGGAAATGATTGAAGCTGCAAACGCTGAAGCTGAAAAGAAATAATCCACTCTAATCGAAAAGATTTTTCAAACAACAAAAGACCTCGGGATTCCTCGAGGTCTTTTTCTTGTTATATATATTATATATCGCGAAGAGCGAGAAAAGCAGCACAAGGCGCATTCTACAATTTCAGATAGGTCTGGAGGCGGAATCCACCATCAGCGCCTACATACGCGACACAGCCTTCACTCCCTTGACCGTACGTAACTTCTTAATCAAAGCATTCAGCACCTGTGTGTCGTCGACCATGACGGTGAGGATGCCCGAGAAGAGCCCTGCATGCGAATCTATGCTGATGCTGCGTAGCATCATGCGTTGCTCCTTGGATATGATGGAGGTGATGTTGTTGACGATACCTAGGTCGTCTTGTCCAATCACTTTCAATGCAATGGCGTACTGGCCACTGCCCTTTCCTGCCCAGCGTGCGGGTACAATGCGGTAGGCAAATCTATCGCGCAAAGCAGGTGCATTGGGACAGGTGGTGCGGTGTATCTTGATGCCGCCACCGATGGTCACGAAGCCAAAGACGTCGTCGCCGTAGACAGGATTGCAACAACGCGCCATTTGGAAGTCGAGCCCCTTCAGGTTGCGATCGATCACCAAGACGTCTTCACCAGTATGTCGGACGCGCTCTATCATTTCCTCGGTCATATTGAATTCCTCAGCCGAGCGCACTGCGGCACGTTCTGCTGTACCTGCTTCGCGGCGTGCCAGCTCTTGATACATTTCTATCAAATCATTGAGGTCCGCCGTTTCTTCTGCAATCGCACGATAGAAGTCACCAGCTTCCTTGAAGCCAGCCTTGCGAATCAATTGATTCACCACGCTTTCATCCCAATCAATCTTGCGATTCTTCAGTTTGCGCTCCAGAATCTCGCGCGCCATCACGGTGTCACGTGTTTGAAGATCCTTGACCGCAGCACGTATTTTGGCCTTAGCATGTGCCGACACGACTACACTCTCCCAGTCTTTCTTTGGAGTCTGTGTGTTGGACGTCAGAATCTCTACTTTCTCTCCACTATTGAGCACCTGGCGAATCGATGCTACACGCCCATTGATGCGTGCGCCGACGCATCGGTTGCCCACACCTGTGTGTATGTGGTAAGCAAAGTCTAGCACGGTGGATTGAGGAGGTAAACGAAAGAGGTCTCCCTTAGGCGTAAATACATAAATCTCACGCTTTTTTGCATCCGTAGAAAGGCTATCAGAAAGAAGCTGTTCGTTGCCTGTCTCAAGTGCTGCACGAATATCTGCCAGCCAGCCGTCTACGCCTCCGCCACTACTTTTCACTCCCTTGTAGCGCCAGTGTGCCGCCAAACCATTTTCGGCAATTTCGTCCATACGTCCGGAGCGAATTTGCACCTCTACCCATTTATCTTCGGGACCTCGCACTGTGGTGTGCAGGCTCATATATCCATTGCTTTTGGGCACGGTGAGCCAGTCGCGTAAGCGACGTGTATCCGTTTCATAAGGGTGTGTGACGATGGAGAAGACGTTCCAACACTCTGCCACCTCACGTGATTGAGGCACATCCAATATAATACGTATCGCAAAGAGATCGTATACGCCGTGGAAGCCACATCCCTGCTTCTTCATCTTCTGCCAAATCGAGTGGATGCTCTTCGTACGCCCCTTGATATGATATTTGTAGCCATGCTTGTCCAGTTCGCTACGTATAGGTGCGATGAAGCGCTCGATATACGCATCACGACTACGCTTGGTGGCATTCAGGTTGTCCTTGATCATATAGTAGGCCTCGTGCTCTAAATATTTGAGTGACAAGTCCTCCAGTTCGCTTTTCAATTTGTACAAGCCCAACTTGTGCGCCAAGGGAGCATAGACATACGCAGCCTCGGTCGCAACACGCAGTTTGGCATCTTCGCACTCGGCATCTCGGATACGGCGCATCAAGTCCACACATTTAGCAATGAGAATAAGGACGACGCGCATATCACCCGCTTGACTAACGAGCAAGTTTCGGAAATTATCCGTCTTGACCGTTTCCGGTTTGATTTCCAAAGCATCTATACGACGAAATGAAGCTATTGTCTCTGCTATTTCGTGACCAAAAGTTTCTTGAACAAGCGACAAATCTATATCTTCACACACTTCATAAACAAGGTAGGCCGAAAGGATATTACCCTTCAAACCAATAGCGTCGACTGCCAAGCCAATCGTAGCCACGGCACGTACCATTTTCGACAAACCGAATTCGTCGCGCACGGGCACTTCTGGCAAATTCTTTTTTATAAAATCCGCCAGCGTCATCCAATCATTTCGACTAAATTTCAAACTGCCATTGCGATAAAGGGCAAAGAGGTCTCTACGTAATTCGTTGCGTTCTTCTATATTCAGGATAGCCATATTCATCGTCATTCTATTAGTCATTAAGTCTATTTGGACAAAGATAAACAAAATATACCAAACAGAGATAGAAAAGTAAGACAAAACCACACAAAAATGACAAAATGACATACATATTATATAATAGCACCCCATAAAAGCCTATATTTTTTTCCATACAAAACCTGCATAAAAAAAAACAAGACCTAATAAAAATTTCGCGACGGATAATTTAAAAAAG
>JAGKTZ010000069.1 GCA_021153165.1 Prevotellaceae bacterium | reverse complement strand
ATTATATATATATTATATATGTATACAAACAACGAAAATCTCGACACGCTTAAAGCCGCTTATTCTACCCTCGGGTGTAAACTAAATTTTGCTGAGACCTCTTCGCTTCGCGATCAATTGATACAGCAAAATATTTTACCCATAGAAAAAGGGGAGCAGGCAGACGTGTGTATCATCAATACTTGTTCCGTCACAGAAACTGCTGACCAAAAGTGCAGACAAACCATCAACAAATTGCACCGAGAGCACCCCAACGCGGTAATTATCGTCATTGGCTGCTATGCACAATTGAAATCGGATGAAATCGCACAGTTCAATGGTGTAGACCTCGTATTGGGGATGGAACAAAAGGGAGATGTCCCGAAACATGTAAGACGTTTGGTAGAAGAAAAACGTACTTTGGCACAAGGTGAAGCTTGCCATACGGCTATTGCGGTGCCCACGAAAGACATCCACACCTTTGTTCCTTCCTGCTCGAGAGGAGATCGTACGCGCTATTTCTTGAAAGTGCAGGACGGATGCAATTATTATTGCACATACTGTACGATTCCTATCGCACGAGGCCGTTCGCGCAATGGTTCTATCGAATCATTGGTGCAACAAGCCCAAAAAGTGGCGCAAAAAGGTGGGAAGGAAATTGTAATAACCGGCGTAAATATAGGAGACTTCGGCAGATCGACGGGCGAAACCTTCTTGCAGTTGATACAAGCCCTGGACAAAGTGGAAGGTATCGAGCGCTATCGTATTTCTTCCATTGAGCCGAATCTACTTACCGACGAGATTATTGATTTCTGCGCCGTTTCAAAGAAATTTATGCCACATTTTCACATTCCCTTGCAAAGCGGAAGTGATGATGTGCTTCGCCTGATGCATCGCAAGTATGACACAGCGCTATTTGCACAAAAGGTAGCACGCATCAAGTCTGTGATGCCCGACGCATTCATTGGTGTCGACGTGATTGTAGGTACTCGCGGAGAAACAGACGAATACTTTGAAGACGCCTACCGCTTTATCAAATCGCTGGACATCTCACAATTGCACGTGTTTAGTTACTCGGAGCGTCCAGGCACCAAAGCCTTGGAGATACCACATGTCGTTTCGCCAGCAGTGAAGCACGAGCGAAGCAAACGCCTATTGGATTTGTCGGAAGAAAAGCGCAAGGCTTTTTATGAGAAGTACATTGGCACTGAGCGCCCCGTATTGTGGGAACATGCCAAAGCAGGGATGCCATTGCAAGGATTTACCGACAACTACATCCGTGTGACCGAGACCGAAGGTTGCAAGGTTGTGGACAATCAGATCACGACGGTGAAGTTGAAAGGTTTTGCCGAAGATACAGAAAGTCTGATGGCAGAAGCCTAACCTCTTTGCAAAAAGCAAATCGGTTTAATATTTTCAACCTATCATCTTTTAGAGAGAAAACTTAGCAATGCAAAAGAAAATCGCAATCGTCATATTAAATTGGAATGGCAAAGATATGATGCGCCAGTTCCTACCCACTGTGATCGAGCACTCTGAAAGTTTGGCGCGCATCATTGTGGCGGACAACGGAAGTACGGATGGTTCGTGCGAGATGCTTTCCCAGGAATTTCCGCAGGTAGAACAAATCGTTTTGCCCGAGAATTATGGATTTGCCGAAGGATACAATCGCGCTTTGCAAGGACTGGATGCTGAATATTATTTACTTCTCAACTCGGATGTAGAGTTGAAGGAAGAGTGGCTCAGTCCTATGCTCAACTATATGGAAGAACATCCCGAGGCGGCGGCGTGTCAACCCAAATTGCTTTGGCAACGTCATCCCGAAATGTTTGAATATGCTGGAGGCGCCGGCGGATATTTGGACAGATATGGTTATCCCTACTGCCGAGGTCGTATCTTTGATACTCTGGAGCAGGACCACGGGCAATACGACCAAGTCGTGCCTCTACTATGGGCGACAGGCGCAGCACTGATGGTGAGACGCACCGATTGGGAAAGCGCCGGCGGTCTGGACGGTCGCTTCTTCGCTCACATGGAAGAGATAGATTTGTGCTGGCGTCTGCGTTCTCGTGGCCGAGGTATCGTCTGCATTCCACAGAGCAAGGCCTACCATGTCGGCGGAGCTTCATTGGCGCAAGGTAATCCCAGGAAGACTTTCCTGAACTTCCGCAACAACCTCTTGATGCTCTACAAAAACCTACCCGCCGAGGAATTGGCATCAGTCATGCGTATGCGCTGCCTGCTGGACTACGTGGCCATGCTGAAATTCCTACTCACGTTCGATTTTGCCAACGCCAAGGCTGTGATTAGAGCAAGAAAAGAATTCAAACGCGTGAAGAAAGACTACCTGCCCCAAAGAGAAGAGAATCTACGTCTGATGACGACGCCACATCCCGAAGGCAGAAGCCGAATTTGCCTACTGTGGAATTATTATGCCAAGGGCAAGAAGAAATTTTCCGACTTGCATCCCTAATGTGGCTTTTACAAAAAGACCGTTTCAATAATCACCTATACCTTATATAATATATAATAGTATGTCCGACTCACCCATTTCTACACCAAATACCGAAAGCGCCCCTACTCCCTTGACTCCGGCACTCTATCTCATCCCTGTGACTTTGGGCAATACGCCTATCGACCAGGTGCTCCCAGCTCACAATGCCGATATCATACGTCGTATTCGCCACTTCGTAGTTGAGGAGATTCGTACGGCGCGCCGTTTTCTCAAGCAGGTGGATCGCAATATCAACATCGACAATTTGACCTTCTACCCCATGGGTAAGCATGCCGACAAAGCAACCTTTTCTACTTACCTCAAACCTCTGCGCAATGGCGAAGCGGTTGGTGTGATCAGCGAGGCGGGTTGTCCAGCCGTAGCCGACCCTGGTGCAGACTTGGTAGCAATTGCACAAGGCGAGGGTTTGAAGGTGGTCCCTCTCGTAGGTCCCTCTTCCATCTTATTGGCAGTAATGGGTTCAGGATTCAACGGGCAGAGTTTCGCCTTCCATGGCTATTTGCCAATAGACGGCGGTCAGCGTATGAAGCGCCTGAAACAATTGGAAGCGCGCTCCATCGCCGAGGATCAGACGCAACTGTTTATCGAAACACCCTACCGCAACGCCAAACTCTTCGCCGACATCTGCTCGGCATGCAACCCCACGACCCGCCTTTGCGTTGCCGCAGGACTAACTACCGAACAAGAATACATCCGTACCCAAAGCATCAAGCGCTGGAAGCAAACTGGGTTGCCCGACTTGGGTAAGATTCCTGCTATTTTCTTGATTTACAAATAAACACACTGCATTTCCATCTCGTATTCGTCTACAAAAACAATCAAGGCGCAACGGATTGAATATCGGCATCAAAGCCTCCTGAAAACTTCGCGACGTCTCGTCAAAAAAAAGTCTAACCTTTTTTAAAAAAAGCCTTAGATATTTTTAACGAGACGTCGCGAAATTTTTCAAAGGACGAGAGAGAAAAAAAATGGAGACAAATGTTTTTTCTTTTTAAGCACAAGGAAATTTCAGACAAGAGGGGGTAGGTTTCACATCTCCATCTCCACCTCTACCCCCTCCTGCGCCGAGTCTATTCAGAAATTCATTTTACTCAGATTTTGAGTTCCAAATCTGAGAATCCCATATTCCATTTTCTAGTTTACGCTTGTTGGTGAGTGCATCTTGAGCGTCTACTGTACCCTCGCCCACACCTATCGATACAGCAATCATCTGCTCTGCGCTGAAAGCTATGGCTTCGGCAAATGGTGGTCTATATACCTTTTTCATATCTATTTACTTCTTTACTTTGATGATTTCACAATGACCTTCTTACCATTCACTATATAGAGGCCTCCCCTTTGGATCGTGGTAACACGACGTCCGCTAAGGTCAAAGATTGATTGTGCAGCAGGCGAACCATCCTGGGTGCATCCATCAACACCCGTGAGAATTTGATCAAAACTCAATACAAGACTTGGCGAAGCCTGACTTGATGGCAGTTGTAGATAAGCCTTGCCCACCTTGAGCATTGTACCCTCGGTCGCTTGATAGAAGCCGATGCCTTGACCCGCCTTAGCCAAGATGTAGTCACTACCCTCCATCTCAACAGGCGAGGTGGCAGAATGCGAGAATTTATTCAGGTTCAAATCAGCAGGCGTTTCTGTTGTTGCTGGGAGGAATGAAATGGCATCAACACCTATTTCGCCAAGAACGATTACCCCTTGATTTTTAGGAAGGGCATATCCACTTTCGATAGGCGTAAGCGCCATCTTTTCACCATCCCAATCTTGCGTCGCATAATAAACTGCCACGCCATCAGGAATCACCGTAGGATAAGGGGCACTAAACGTACCGATCGTTTTGCCGTATTCGATATTGCTGAGCAGAACGTCCCTTTCAGCATCAGTTGTGGTAAGTTTTGTCACCGCCAAGGGATAGTTTGACACTTCCTCTACGACGAAGGCCGTTGAATAATCATCAGTATAGCGCATAGTCCAACCCATATCCTGCTGGAAGCCTCCACTACTGGTCGATACGAAGTAAGCCGATTTTTCTTGACTTTTACGGCGTCCACCAAAGGCAATATAGCCAAAGAGATCTTCACCGATGGCAGAACCTGTATAATTGCCCGTAGCCATCTTATCAACAGTAATCGGAGAATAGGTCGCATCATAAGTATCGACATATCCCTTGTTGTCATTACAGCCATTATTTGAACCCTTGAACACAAGATATTTGCCAGCTGTATTTACGAAGACATATTGTCCCGTTTCTAACTGTCGACAATACCATTTTGCAGATTCGGGTAAGTCGTCGACAGAGACTTCACCACGCGCTTCGAGTGTCAGCCCCGTTTCTGTATAGTTAAGGTAGCGCTGTCCACCAGCGGGGTGAACGTTGGTGAAGACATAGGCTTTGCCTGATTCGGGTTTCTGGATATCAGCGGTGGCAATGAATGCCGCCTTAGCCTCTTTGATCGCCTCAACCGATTCGTGTGCATCGATTGCGCGCTGAAAGGCCTCACGCTGTGAAATCACAGGATAGCCCACCGTCTGAGGTGTTTCATTGAGGAATGTTTGTGCCGCTTGCATCTCAGCTTTTACGTCTGCCGCAATATCATTGTATGCAGCCAACAGAGCATCGTATTTTGCTTGCAGATCAGCAATCGCCTTGTCCAATTGCGTCGCCGACGTAGCATATTCGCTTGCAGACTGTGCCTCTTGATTTTCCTGGTAGGTAGCCAGCAAGATGTCCTCGGTCACTGCTCCAACATTCGGATTCATTTGCACCGTATAAGAGTCGGACTCCCCTTGTATCATAAGATCAAATTCCGCCATGTGGAAGAATGGATGTCCTCCCTTGATGTTGTTACTACTATTCGCCGTCACCATGAAGCGCAAGTAGGTGTAGCTCGTTGTCGGATTGATTTGTTCAGAAGTATACACCGCTGCAGCTTGTGCTGGTAAATCAGTAAGCGTCGTGATTTCCTCGAAGTTTTCACCATCTGTACTGCCCAAAATAGTCATAGTCTTGGCATAGTTGGCATCAGTATTATGGCGGTTAGTATAGGTGAAGCTGAACGCCTTAACACTTTCTCCCAAATTCACCTGAATATAGTGATCCCGTCCATCTGAAGAATTGTTGCCACTATAGTCAGTGTGGAAATAGGTAGCGCTTGCTGGATTGCCGACGACGCCATCGATTAGACCTGAGATAGGACCTTCTTGCGTAGATTGTGCATTGGTCGAGAGATAGAATTTGGCATTAGCGTCATCCACCTGCAATGGTGCTACGCCATCAAAGCCCGCCGAATGATATGTCACCTCGCCGCAAGATGCAATCAGCGTATTTGTCTTGTCAATAAGTGCCTGCAGCTCGGTTTTCTTACTATCCAGTTCGGTTTGATTACAAGTATTGTATGCCGCAACGAGTTTATCGTAATACACCTTCAAGTCATTGTACGCCGCAATATAATCAGCGGTTTCTGTGGCATTGGCATAATCATATTTCGCCTGACGGATAGCATGGAAAGTTACTGTCACATCTGTATCAGTCAGCATCGAGTATTGCTGCAAAGCGGTAACCGTGTAAGCCGCCTTTGAAACTCCGAATTCTGAGAACACGAAGAAGGTGTGCTTATTGTCTTCTGGTCCAGCAGTAGCTCCCTGTATAGTTTCTTTCACAGTGAAACGCAAATAGCGGTACGATTTGTCGGGCAATCCCAATACTGCGGAATTGTACTCTGCATTTTCGCCCGAAACCAGTTTATCTGCATCACGTGTCAAATTGGCTACAAACTCATACTCACCATCCGCCGCGTTACTTCCTTCCACCATTATAGCAGTGGGATTCTGATTATTATTATCACGGGTAGCGTAGTTGAAAGTAAAGAGTGATGCACTATTCCCTTCGCCCAGATCGATACGCAGGTAGTGGTCTAGTCCATCTTTGGAATCAGCTCCCGTATAATCAGTATGTAGGTAGGTGCTATAATCATTATCAAAGAGCACGTGATAACCCTTGAAGCCATCTCCATACCAATCGGCGGTCATTGGGGCATTACAATAATACTGGCCAGTCGTTAGCGTAACGGGTTCAGCAGTCACATTCACATTTGCCATACGCTCCAACATATCTTCGCTCAGTGCGATGAGTTCTTCCAAAGCTTGCTCTTCAGCCGTAAGTTGTTCTGTCTCCAAAGCTGTGAGATACCAGCGAGATGCCATAGCGTCTGTGCTCCAACCCACAATCTTATAACCTTCGTTGGCTGCGCTATGCATCGCTTGGCTATTCTCATCTTGACACCTAAGTCCAAACACGCCATCTCCCAGGTCCTCTACCAACCAACCCTTGGCATTTGCGATATTAGTGGTCGTAGCAGATACAACTGTACTTTGAGCCAAGGGATTGACATATTTGCCTGTGCTGAGATTTTTGATGTAGTACACATTATTGCCGTCAGCTTGTTCAAACACCCACTTTTCTGTATCAGCAAGTTCTGCATTGGTCGTAGTCACCACCTCTTCACTTTCGTTGACTGACAAATAACGTGTAGTGTATGCAAAGTTGCGCAAGGTGTATGTACCAGGCTTCATCGTAATCTTTGCAAATTCTTTAGATTTCAGATCATCTATGGCAGCCTTGAGTGTATTGAAAATGGGAGCATAAGCACTTACTGTATTGTTAGCGACAACGTCCTGAGCCTTAGTCAAGGCAGATTGGAGCTCTGTCGTATAATTACCTTTGTAGAAGCCAACCTTTTTACCCTCATTGTCGATCAAGCTAGCCATCTCTTCTGCTTGCTCAATAAGATTCAACAAAAGCGTGCGCTTAATCTCGTTTTCATTCATTTCACTCTCTACTTCTACAGGCTCACCATCTGAGGGTATGACGACGATTTGTGCTCTTCCTTCGCTAATAGCCAACATAGCATCTGTAGACAGTGTAAAACATTTCTTATCAGAGAATCCTATGATTTCACCTTTGTCATTGAGCAGAGCAAACCCTACGCCTCCGGTGCCTTCCATCGATATGGTATTGCCGGATATTGTATAATTATATGTAGGTGTAGCGGCTGTTTCAAAGGTAGCATAGCAGCCCACTTCGGCACAAGTCTTTCCGTCATTGAAGTTTGATAAATATTCCACATCACCTCGGTGACTCTGGATATTTTCTCCGGTAGCGTCGTTGATAAAGAGTACGGATAGATTTTCTGGATATTTTTTTACTTTTACTTCAGTTATTGCAGCATCTATCTGCTGTTGTGTCAAATTATAAACGGCATTGGAGTAGTCACCCACAAAGCGTTCTTCCATCACTCGGAAGAAACCATGAGCGCGGAAAAATTCCGTCAGGTCTTCACCAGCCGCATCGCAGCACATTTTATAGAAGTGCATCAAGCACTGCGACCCATCTTGACTATATGCTATTGTCATAGGATTTTGGCGAAGCATTTCGAACAATCGAGGATAGAACTTCGTATTATGACCCAATACGTGATAGTACAAGAAGAGTTTGTAGTACATCACCGTTTGTGCCCAAATATTATTGCTAAAGAAGTCGGTGCCATCAGCATTAAATTGTGCCAGCACATTGCTCAGCGCAGCATCTGTACCATTGTAGCGCGAGGTGGACTTGCCATAGTACCATAGCACGACATTGGCGAAGAGGTTATTGGTCACCTCGGTGAGGCCTCGCATATTGAGCGGTTCCTGATGTTGATGACCGATTTCGTGAGCTGGTCCCCAGTGAGGGCCTGCCTCATTGGGCAAACTGATCATGATGGACTCCATGGTGTTGAAGTTGTAGCCACAGTGATCCCAACCACCATACATATAGCCGCCCTCTGTACCAAAGGACAAGCCATGTATTCTGTAGTACTCGCTATAGTCGCAACCAAATTCATCGGCATCATCACCTGTATACGACACTACCGACGACTTGTCTGAGTAGGGCGAAACTTTGTCTTCTTGTTCAATCGTGCTTTTACCCACAACACCCATCAGGAGGCGCTCCCAAATCATCACATTATCCCATTCCTCTATAGTTGAGACTAGGCTTGTCGTCTTACCATTGTAAGAATTGAAGAAGGTGCCCATTCCCTTGTCGTCACCCGTACCAGCATCAGTCAGGGGAAATTGCAAGGTGATGTATTCGCCCAAGACTGTGACATCGGTTTGTGTAGCACGTGCCTTGATATAATCCCAATCACTATCCGTATCTGCTGGATAGTTGAAGTCTCCATTGTGAGCGACATTGTCTCCCTTCTTGTTCCAATAACCATTAATATGGCCTCCTTCGATATGAATTTGCAAGTCGGGATACGCCGAGAGTTCGCGACCTTGCACAATGGCTTTCTTACCCGTACCCTGCGATGCGTCAAATGTCTTTACGACATAATTGATGCAGTAGTTAGTACCATCTGCAGTCACAGGAATCACGTTCAGACCAGTGTGCAGGGCTATACCTTCATCATAGCCCCCCAACTTATTATGCCCTGTGTAACTGGACAGGTAGAGGTGAGCGCCATCTTTGATTTCGCCTTCTACCATGACGAATAGCACATCGCCGTTGTTGGCAAAGATACCCGTAGGGTTGTTCAGGTTGCTATGGGCATTGATACGCAGCGCAGCAGCTGCACACTCGGGTTCTGTGTAGGGTTCATACCACTGCACACGATATTTTTTGGCATAGTCTGCACCCCAATCTTCCTTGGTATTGTCGTAGTTCTTTTCTACCCAAGCCTCGCCATACACTTTCTTCACCATATTTCGAAGCGTCGGTGTCAGGGCTTGATAGTCCTCATCACTTTCCAATTCAGCCGTTGTCACCGATTTCTTAGGCCTTGTACAAGCCGCATCGACAAAGAGGTTAGTCAAGGCTGTGCTCACCGCATCGCGTATGGCATTGTTGGAATAAGCGTGTTTGTCTAGGGCCTTATTTAGGGCAGACTCATCCATCGAAATATTTTCTATGGTCCACTGCGAACCCAAATCATTCACGTGCGTCCAGCCCAATATCTTATAATTATATCCTGATGCCAAATTGGCAAAGCCATAACCGCTATTGTAATTCACACCACGAAAGACATTGTAAATGCCGGTCTTGTCCAACACAAGATAGGTGTCATCAGTCACACTTCGGTCCACAAGCACCCATTCGTCATTCAGCCCCTTGGCTTGCAAGATGCCACCATGTCCTAGGCTTTGAAGGCGGAAATTTCCCGACTCATCTTTTTCTGCCACCATCCACAATTGGTTGTGGTCTGCCTTGTTCACGGGAGTCACCCCTCTGACCTATGCATCAGCGTTCACGCCTAATGCATATTCCGTAAACCTTGCGTTGGTAAAGTGGTACACCTTGCCCACTTCAAGCGAAGCGAGTTGTGCCCCAGCACGTTCGGCACCCAGCAGGACGCACACTAGCGTCACCACCGCGAACAGTTTGTCTGTCAAAAATCTCATACAGCAAAATCCTATTTATATATTTTTCTATATATATGTGTG
>JAGKTZ010000014.1 GCA_021153165.1 Prevotellaceae bacterium | reverse complement strand
AATTTTCACTAATATCCATCCGGTCTTAAATGCCCCGCAAGGCATTAGTGTAAATTAGTGCAAATTGCCTTTAGCCCCTTCGGGCGGCGAACTTCGTTTCGTGGTTAAAACAATAAGAGTACAACATCTTTGATGTAAGGATTATTTGTGGACATCTGCTTAAGGCAATCATTCTCCAGCCCATTCGCTGTTTTTTCGCATTTTTTTACCAAAGCAATATTAAGATACAAATATTTTGCATACATTTGCCTACATGACTCATGCCATCGCCATTTCAGCAAAAATGGGGGTGGCAGCATGGGTTACTCTCATGCTTGTTTCGACATAAAGTGACAAGACTGCTGAGAGTTTCGAGACAAAACAACAGAAAGTTTCGAGACAAAACTATAAAAAACATATCATACATTTTTACACACACTCCAAAAAAATCTATTATGAAAAAGTTATTTGCTCTATCAAAACCAACTGCCGTTTTAGGACTTGCTTTCATATTGTTCTGCTCCTTCAGTAATCCAAACGCTATATCTGATTCTCATTTTGAAGGAGCGAATACACCCACCCCATATAGTGCCAACATCAAGACAGATAACGAACTATTAGAGTTTGTCAAGCTGATGAACCTGTCTTGTCCTACATCCATGGGGGATTTCGGCGAAATTGTCAGCATCACTCACACTAATGGCTGTGTGTCGTTCAAAGCTGTCGTTAATAAGACATATACTTATGTTATTGATGCTATCAACAACAATAAGCAATCAATAAAACATAGCGCCAAGCAAAGTTTTTCGTATATGAACTCCCCCATTATAAAAAAATTATTTCAACTGATGATAGCAGAAGGCTATGGTTTGGAAGTAATTTACGTGGAAAAGGATACACAAAAGACAGCAAAGATGAATTTGTCGACCAATGACCTGGCAGACATCTTGAACGCTGACAAAGAATATAGTCCCCAAGAGTTTCTTCGAGAACAAGTAAGAGTCACAAATGCACAATTTCCTATAAAATTGGAAGGTGGAATAACAGGAACTCAAGTTACATATAGTAACAACGAATTTGTATTCTATTATGACATGGACGAAACTGTAAATTCCGTTGAACTCCTCCAAAGAAATACTCTTAATATCAAAAAGAATTTGATCAATGCACTAAAAACCGAACCGTCATCACAATTGCTTATTAAAGCACTGAAAGATGCAGGTGCAACAATGGTCTATAAATATACTGGTGACAAAACCGGAAAGTCTTGCACAATCAAAATCAACAGTTCTGAATTGTAAACAGACGACACGACTCGCTCTCTCACAAACCCTGACATAATTCAAAAAACATTAAGGAAAATGAAAACAAGACTACTTACTTTTCTCATGATACTTGCTGCCCTGTGGTGTGCGCCCCATGCCTCTGCCCAACAATATAATTGGTCGGAAAGAAAAGTGGAATACATCAAAGCAACGATTTGGAAAGAAGTGTTTCAGGATAAAAAGAAATATGCTGAACATCTGCTCAAATCCGCAGCGATGGAATACACCATAGCCTACGAAGACTATATGGAAATGGTGACTGAAATGATGGCAGAAGCTGACACCTTGGCAGTAGTCGACACCGTCTGCGCAGATGATTACTACGACTATGCAGACTCGACTGTTGTCGACAGTGCCTATGCCGAAGATTACTATGCTTATTTAGACTCTACTGCAGTCGATACCGTCAGCGCCGACTATACCTATGTGCCCTATGACAGTATCTATTCTAATGAAGAATATGCTGCATACTTGGCACAAAAAATGAATGATTTCAACGAATTGCTGGCAAAGGCCGAAGCCGGTGATACCGAGGCGCAGGTAGAGGTAGCAGTACATTACAATGAAGGCGATCCTATCGATAAGGATCCGGGCAAATGCTTCTATTGGCTGGACAAAGCTCTTGCTGGTGGCAATATGAAAGCAGCCCTTTACATGGGATTGATTTATGGAGAAGGCTATTGGGGCGAACCTGATTACCAGTCAGCTTATAAATACCTCAAAATGGCTGCCGATAGTGGACTTTACCAAGCAAAGACGCTGATTGGCATGTTCCATTTCGTCGGTATGTGCTGTGAAGAGGACCATGAAAAGGCTATCCGCCTATGGCATGAAGCGGCACAAAATAATGAAAAACTTGCCAAAAAATTATTGCATAGTGTGAGCGAATTGGAAAATTAAATTAACCCTTAAAGCATAATATTATGATGAAACGCATTTTCGTTCTTTTAATTTCTGTGCTTACCTTAGTGCCCACCTTTACACAAACACAAGAAGAAATTGAGGGATGGTTTAGCAAAGGAGATCGTTTTGCTACAGAAGGCAATTATACTGAAGCTATAAAATGGTACCGCAAGGCGGCTGATCAGGGGCATTCACTTTCTGTACTAATGTTGGGCGAACTCTATAAAGAGTCACAAAACTACACTGAGGCAGTGAAATGGCATCGCAAGGCAGCAGAGCAAGGTGATGCCCAAGCGCAATATAATTTGGCCGTATGCTATTATTATGGTCAAGGTGTGACACAAAACTACACCGAGGCAGTGAAATGGTGGCGAAAGGTGGCAGAACAAGGTGATAGCATGTCTCAATTCATGTTGGGCCATTGCTATGCTAATGGCGAAGGCGTTTCTCAAAACTATACCGAGGCTGCGAAATGGTATCGCAAGGCGGCTGACCAAGGAATGAGCAAAGCTCAATATAATTTAGGCCAATGCTATGCTAACGGCGAAGGCGTTTCTCAAAACTATACCGAGGCTGCGAAATGGTATCGCAAGGCGGCTGAGCAAGGCTATGCCAAGGCGCAATATTGGTTGGGTATGTGCTGTTATAATGGCCGAGGTGTGCCCCAAAACAAGGCGGTTGCTATAAAATGGTTCAAAAAGGCGGCACAGCAAGGAAATGAATATGCTAAAAATGCTTTGAAAAAATTAGGCGAGACTTGGTAGGGTGTTTGTGATGAAGGGGTGTCTTAATCTTTTCTCCTCTCTCCTCTCTCCTCTCTCCTCTCTCCTCTCTCCCCTCTTATCTCTCCTCTCATAAAACTCTCAACTCTACACTCTCAACTCTACACCCTTTTACTGCAATTGGAATCGGATGGGCAGGGTGAAATATACAGCGACGGGGTGTCCTTTGTGTTTTGCTGGTGTGAAGCGTTGCAATTTATTCACTACGCGTGCGGCTTCGGTGTGGCAATCTTCTACCGCTTCGTCAGCTCTCCTTTTGGCTTCTGCTTCGTCTACATTTTCGTCTATCATTATGCGTTCTATCAAATTGGCGGAATATTTTATTTTTTCCACCAGGTAGACCATATCCACGTTGCCCTCTGTATCTACTTTAAAACGGAAAGTGACTACCCCCTCTATACCATAATTGATAGCCGATTCGGGATATATCAGGTTCTTGGCGATGTGTGATATTATTGCTGTTTCACCGCCAGGATAAGTAGCAGGTATTTCTACCATTTCATTGTTCATTGGTATATCCTCTTGTTCTACCACTTCCAGCCTATTTTTCGCCTCAGTATTGTCGAGTTCTGCCTCAGTATTGTTGAGTTCTGCCTCAGTATTGTTGAGTTCTGCCAATATTTCTTGCGCTTTCTTATTACCCTGTTCGGCGGCGCGTTTCCACCACTTCACTGCTTCTTCTTTATTTTTTCTCACCCCTTTTCCTGTGTAATAGCGCATGCCCAATTCGTATTGTGCATCAGCATCGCCCTGTTCGGCTGCTCGGCGAAACCATTTCACTGCCATCACAGGATCTTTGTCTACTATCACACCATCGTTATAGCACCATGCCAAAGCATATTGTGCCAAATCACAACCTTGTTCGGCTGCTATGCTCCACATTTTTACGCCTTTCTCCATATTCAATTCCAGGCCGCCTTCTCCTTTATTGAAGCACACGCCCAGTTCGTATATTGCATCAGCATCACCCTGTTCGGCTGCTTTAATCCACCATGCGACGGCTTTTTCCATATCTTTCTCCACGCCATACCCCATACTATAGATTCTGCCCATATTAGATTGTGCATTGACGTGTCCTTGCTGGGCTGCTTGTTCAAACAATTCTGCGGCTTTGACTGGATCTTTTTGTACCACGATGCCGCCGAAGTAGTAATACGCTAAATTGTATTGCGAATCGGCAAAACCCTGTTCAGCGGATTTGGTAAACCATGTGAATGATTTGACGGAGTCTCTTTCCACGCCTTCGCCAAACTTATATATCATACCCATGTTATACTGTGCCATAGCATCGCCTTGTTCGGCTGCTTTGGTCCACCATGCGATGGCTTTGTCCCTATCTCTGTCTACGCCATAGCCTTGTTCGTACAAAGTACCCAAATAGCATTGTGCTACTGCATGTCCCATCTCGGCTGCTTTGGTCCAATATTCTACGACTTTTGCGCTGTCTTGTTTCACCCATTGCCCATCGTAATGGTATTTTCCCATATCAGCGAGTGCTTCTGGGTGTCCGCTATTGGCTGCCTTCAGGGTCCATTTCACTATGGCCTCGGTGTCCTTTTGTGCTTTGGCTTCTTCTGCTTTTTTGTAATACTTTTCTGCCTTTTTACTTACTTTTTGCGCCACAGCGGGCATAGCGCAGATGCTCATTCCGAGGATCAGCGCAGACATCATACAGATGCGAGACAATTGTTTTTTCATACTCTTAAAATATTATTTTATTAAACAAAATGGTTTTTATTTCTGTCCTTCTTATTTTTTCCTTTTAGGCCATTTCTTCAGTGCTTTTTGTGCTTTTACATGGCCTTGTCCTGCTGCTTTGTAGTAGCATTCCAGTGCTTCCATTCTATTCTTTTTCACGCCATGTCCCTTTTCGTAGCAAAGGGCTACATAGTAGAGGGCGTCAGAGTGGTATTTCTTGGCGGCTTTGTCAAACCATGTGTATGCCAAATTGTAATCCTTTTCTACGCCTTCGCCGTTGTAGTAGCATAGCCCAAGCAATGTTTGTGCATAGTGGTCGCCCTGGTCGGCAGACTTTTGCAGATTTTCTACTGCCAGGTCATACTGTTTTTTAATATAGAAAAGTCTGCCCAATTCGAATTGTGCATTGGCATCACCTTTCACTGCAGCTTTACTCAGATATTCGCTTGCCTTTTTTTCGTCTTTTTTCATGCCATCGCCATACAGGTAACTATAGCCCACATTATATTGTGCCACGGTGTGCCCTTGGTCGGCTGCTTTCAACCACAATTCGGCTGCTTTGACGGAGTCGGCTATCAGTCCGCCCCAGCCATTCTTGTAGCAGTAGGCCAGTTCGTTGATGGCATTCAGATTGCCCTGCTCGGCTGCTCGCTGCCAGTATTCGACGGCTTTGGCTTCGTTTTTTGCCACGTGACCATTGAAATAGAGCATACCCAGATTGTAGGTAGCTGCCACATGTCCTGCTGCTGCCATTTGCTCAAAGCATGCTTTGGCTTCTGTATATTGTTTTTTGTTGTAGTACTTTATGCCTTCCTGGAACTTGGCATTTTGTGCCGAGACACTGACGCAGAGCATTGTGCCTAAAGCCAGGGATGATATCCATTTGATTGTATTATGATTCATAATCTATCTCTATTATATTGTATATTATACTTTCGCAAAGGTATTGTTTTTTTACAATATACAACATTTGTTGAGCAAAAAAAAAGTGCAAGGTGATAGGAATAAAGTAGTCTCACGCAAATCTAAGAATCTAAGAATTTTTTTTAGAAGAAATTTTATAGATTACAAAGATTGGCGTGAGATTTTATTGTTTGCAAGGTAATCCTGAATAAAGTAGTCTCACGCAAATCTAAAAATCTAAGAATCTTTTTTTAGAAGAAATTTTATAGATTACAAAGATTGGCGTGAGATTTTTTGTTGGTAAGGTGATAGTAGTCTCACACAAATCCATAGAATCTAAGAATCTTTTTTAGAAGAATTTTTATAGATTCCACGGATTTGCGTGAGATTTCCTTTTGTTATTCTACTTTTCTGTCTGCGCTGTTTTCATCTTTTTCGCATTCATCCCTTTGCCCTCGAAACAGGGTGATCAGGGTATTGACCAAGGCTTTGATCCATTGCAGCACACTTACTGCGCGCTTACTCTTCTTTTCATCCATGATATTTATTATTTTTACGGGATTATACTTTTTTTTCTTTTCCCTCCTCCCTCCTCTCTCAACTTTCAACTTCTCACTTCATCACTCCAGCATATTCGCTCTTCACATCAAAGCAGGGACACATTTTGGTCCATTCGTTGGGCGAGATCACACCATCTTTGTTCAGGTCGGGCGACAGATCGCGGTGGCCCACTATCTTGGCGTTCGGATAGAGTTGGTGCAGTTCGCGCACGAACAGTTCCAGCGTCTGTCTTTGTGCCAATGTGCGTGTATCTGCCGGCACCAATTTGCGATAGTCCATACTGCGCACCACGCCACCGATATAGGCGATGTGTATGCCTGTCTGATTGTACCCCTTGGCACCATTCACCACATTGGCATACGAGGACAGTATGTGTGCCTTGCCCTGGGCGTCGATTAGGCGGTGATAACCGGGATTCTTCCATCCGCGCGCTTTCCATCCGTTCTTGATGGTACTGACTGCAGCCGTACTGAGCGATGCTGTACAGTGTATCACGATATACTTGATATTTCTCTTTTTCATAGTTACTTTTAGTGTATTTATTGTTATTTAAAGTTTAAAGTTGAGAGTTGAGGGAGGAGAGAGGATCACTATCTCTCTATCACTGCGGTGTCTGTTCTTTCTTGTTCACCATACTTTTCACATAGCCTGCCACGCCAAACACTGATCCGGCATAGATGATACATTGCGATGTGTACCACAGCACCGAGTCCGATATTTCGCCCTGTGGCGGCAGATAGCATCCCAGATAGGCCAACACAGCACCCGACGCCAGCAGCAATAGTGCAGATAGGGTCATGGGGGTTAGTTCTTTCATTTTTTTAGAGTTTAGAGTTTAGGGTTGAGAGAGGAGTTGAGAGGGGAGGAAGGAGAGAGGAGTTATAAACTGATGAGATGGGCACCCCTCCTCTCAACTCTCCTCTCTCAACTCTCAACTCTCCTCTCTCCTCATTCCCTATGCTGTTTCGTCTTCGCCCATTTTGTCGTTTTCTTCCTCGGGGCGCACCATTTGGAAGTTAACATTAGGATTTTGCTTCGACAGGAGGTAGCGCATTGGGCTACTCATCACAAACGACACTTTCAGGCCCTTGATATTGCCGGCAGAGAAGTCCTCGATGGTGCTTGCGCCACGACTCTTGATCACTGCACGAAACGAACCGAGGTCGCCCAAGCGCACACTGTTGCCATTGCGCAAGTGCTGTGCGATATGTTCCTGGAGCGCCGAGAGCACTGCCTTCACATCGTGCACGGTGAGCGTACATTGCGCCGAGATAGAGTCAGCCAATTCCGACAACTTCACCGGATTCACTGGTGCCATCTGTGCATAATACTTCACTTCCTTGTTGATAGGATTCTTTCTGGGGATTACATTGTACTTTACCATAATAGTTTTTTCTTTTTAATAATAATGAATAATAGTTTTTTCACTCGCATCATCGCGGCCACGATTGACAGTGCAAAGATACATACACGCCGACCCCCGTCTTCATCTTTATGCGGTTTGTTTATTTTTTTTAACAGTCGAAAAAACGCGCAATCCGCCTGTAAATAGAGGGGGAGTAGGAGGGAGGAAATTTTTTTCTTTTTTTTTGGAAAAGGGAGGGAAAGTTAGGAGTGGGGAGTGGGGAGAGAGGTCTTTAGGGTCATTAGGGAAAGATTCTGCAATGTCCCCCTGAGACAGGGGGACGAGCACCACAGGTGCGGAGGGGGTGGATCATGGCAGTAGGAATGTAAAATCCTTAGAATCCTTAATGACCTTAGATCCCTTAAAGTCAAATAGCAATTGTCCACCCCCTCCGAGCCTAAGGCTCTCGTCCCCCTGTCTCAGGGGGACAGTGCAGAGTGTGCCCTTAGAGACCTCATTCCTCTTTCCTCACTCCAAAAAACTCTTTTCCACATCCACACCGCATCATCGCAATTAATTATTATTAATCATTTCTATTTCTCTTTATAATAACATTTAGAAACCAATGCTATTGATGATAGCGTGTGGAAAGTGTGGAAAAATAATTGGGCAGAAATTTGGTCGTTTAGTTATCCACATTTTGCCCTCAGTTATCCCCAATACTATCCACAGGCCTGGGCGATGGTGCAGCAGGGGGTAACTTATCTATTTTTCAGTGCTTATAGTTGGTGGTATAGGCGTATAATGCACGATTTATCCACACTATGTGGAAAGTTAAAATTGGGTAAAAAATTTTTTTGAAAAAGGGTGAAAATTGGTGGAAAAATCCTGTGGAAAACTGATAAATTTGTGTGAATTTATGTGTATAATTCTGTTCTCGTCAGCCCCAATTTTTAATCCACATTTTCCCTTCGCTTTCCACAGGTTGTCCACTGTTTTTACACAGGCTTTTCCACAGGGTTTTCTTTGAATTTTGAATAAGGTCTTTAGGGTCATTAAGGTCATTAGGGAAACATTCTGCATTGTCCCCCTAGCAGGGGGACGAGCACCACAGGTGCGGAGGGGGTAGATCATGGCTGTAGGACTGTAAAATTTTTAGAGACCTTAATTACCTTAAAATCAAATAGTAATTGTCTACCCCCTCCGAGCCTGTGGCTCTCGTCCCCCTGCTAGGGGGACAGTGCGGAATGTGCCCTTAATGCCCTTAAAGTCAAATAGTAATTGTCTACCCCCTCCGCACCTGCGGTGCTCGTCCCCCTGCTAGGGGGACAGTGCGGAATGTGCCCTAGGACCCTAAAGACCTTAGAGCCCCCTAAAAACCCTTAGACTTTTTTCAAAAAACCCTTAGTTTTTTTGAATTCCGCGGTGATTTTTTTCAAAAATTTATGCCTTTTTCAGTGCGGGTGTTGCAAAAAATGAGTAACTTCGCTGGACAACTTATATATTTAAATTTTACAGAACTGTTATGAAAAAATCACTTTGGATGGCGCGATTGCTTTACAACAACGGGCCGATGAGCAAAAAACAAATTCAACAGGCTTGGGCTGCCGAGGATGAATATGGACGACCTATGGCGCACAGCACTTTCTATGACAATCGTAAGTATATGAAGGAATTGCTGGGACTGCACCTCGAACGCTGTGATGGCTTGTACTATATCCATACTGCCGACGAAGCACCGGCATTGCTCAAACAAATTCTGAATCAAGAGGAAACGGAGAAGACGCTGTCGACTGCTGCCGACCTGGCGCTGATCTATAGCAAACAGATCATGGAGGCTATCGAACTGGGCCACCGCATGCAGATGGAATACGAGTCGACACACCGGCCTGCGTATAGCACGACGTTCGAACCCTACTGCGTGCGGAGCATCCGCGGTTTGCTCTATGCGGTGGGTTATAGCAGTTATCATCGCAGTGTGCGCACCTTTGCCCTGGACCGCATCGCCACACTGATACATACTGCCCAGCGCTACCGTGTGCCCGAGGATTGGGATGCCGACGCCTATTTCCGCGACAGTTTCGGTGCCTTTGCCGGAGGTGATGTGCAGAGCGAACACATCGTGCTGCAGGTGGTGGCAAGGTTGGGCAAATACCTGAAGCGACGCCCACTGCATGCCTCGCAAAAGATCATGACGCGCCAACAATTGCCGGCAGAGGTGACACCCGTCGACGACAATTGCCTCAGTACGATGGATATGGGCACACAGCACCCGATGGACTATCACCAACCTTCGATGTTCGTCACCCTGGAGGTGGGCATCACGCGCGACCTGGTGGCAGAACTGCTGTCGTACGGTCCCGAACTGCGTGTGCTGGCACCACAACACTTGACTGAGATGATCGAAGGATTGCATCAGAGGAGCTGTAAGGTTGAGGTAGGAGAGGGGAGAGTTGAGTGTTGAGAGAGGAGGGTTGAGAGTTTTTAAGGTCTTTAAGGTCTCACTCCGCACTGTCCCCCTGAGACAGGGGGACGAGAGCCATAGGCTCGGAGGGGGTGGATAATAACTATTGGCTTTAAGGATTCTAAGGATTTTACAGTCCTACAACCATGATCTACCCCCTCCGCACCTGCGGTGCTCGTCCCCCTGTCTCAGGGGGACAGTGCAGAATGTTTCCCTAAAGACCCTAAAGACCCTAAAGACTTCTCTCCTCACTCCTCTTTCCTCTCTTCTAATTCCTAATTCCTAACTTCTCTCTCCCTCAAAAAGTTTTTTACATTAAAAATTGTAAAGTCTGCTTTTCAAATTGCGCAAAAATTGTAACTTTGCACGAAAGTCTATTCTATAAAACACATACCGCTATGTTGGAAACCTTCTTCCGAACACACGCTTATCTCGTGGAAAACTTCAATGCCCCCGTGCGTCGTGCACTGATTGACAATATCGATTGGAGCCACAGAATGATCGCTATACGTGGGCCCAGAGGTGTGGGTCGTACTTCGATTCTGTTGCAATTTGCAAAAGAATTCTTTGACCCTCGCACCAGAAAGTGCTTGTACATCAACACCAACAATTTCTACTTCCAAGCGCGTGGCATTGTCGACTTTGCCGGCGAATTTGTGGCTGCCGGCGGTATTGTGCTTTTGATAGACCAAGCATTCAAGTTGCACAACTGGCGCGAACAATTGTGCGAATGCTACCACAAATATCCCTTGCTGCGCATCGTCTACACCACGACGCCAGTGGAGGAAACCGATGCCGACGAGTCTGAAATCGCACGTCTGAGCCGCCGCTATGTGTTGCACGGCTTCTCGTTCCGCGAATTTATCAACCTGCAGACAGGCAACGATTTTCACACCTTCACCTACTCGGACATCATCCGCGACCACGAGTATATCCAAAAGTCTATCTTGCCACGCGTGCAACCGATGAAGTATTTTGACGACTATTTGCACTATGGCTACTACCCCTTCTATCTGGAAAATCACAATTTCACCGAGGGGCTGCTCAAGGCGATGAACTCGATGATGGAGGTGGACATCCTGTTCAACAAGCAGGTGGAACTGAAATATCTGTCGCGCATCAAAAAACTGCTCTATCTGTTGGCAATGAGCGAAGACTCTATCCCCAACGTGAGCGAACTGGCAGAAGCCATCAATACATCGCGCGCTACGGTGATGAACTATCTGAAATACCTGGAAGAGGCACGCCTGGTGAACATGGTGTACCGCGAAGGCGAAAGTTTCCCCAAGAAACCCGCCGCAGTGATGCTGCACGATCCCAACCTGATGTACGCCATCAATGCGCCAGGGTTGAATCAACAAAATATCATGGAGACCTATTTGGTCAATACCCTGTGGCGCCACCACACAGTGAACCGCCTGCGCCGCGAAGGCACATTCCGCATCGACGGCAGAACGGATCTGTGCGTGTGCGAAAAGAGTAGACGCCTGAAACTGTCGCCCGAGACAATGCGCGTGGTCTATGACGTGGAAAAGGGCGAACAGGGCGTCATCCCCATCTGGATGTTTGGTTTCCTATACTAATACATATATATATAATGCGTGAGCGTGCGTGTGGTGACTTAGCCCACTCCCTCCAAAACAAAAAGGTTTTTTCCTTACACAAACCTTGCCACCTCGGCGCCCGCCACAATACATAGTTTGACATGATGAAACGACTCCTACACCTCGTCGGTGTCTTGATCCTGACCATCGGTATGACCGTACAACTGACTTCGTGCAAAGAAACGCAGTTGGAAGTCGGTGTGGCATATATGAACTCGGAATGCCCCATCGATTGCGGTAGCGGACTGGCTATCGTCGGAGTGACATTGGAGGACAGAGGCGTCGTGTTTCAATGCGAAGTAGAGGAAAGCATCACAGGTTTCGTCAATGTGAAGGACTTTGACAACCCTATCTTCAAGGAAGGTCTGCTGCTGGCCATCACACCATCGACCGAGGATAATCCCGAAATGAAACTATTCGTTGATGCCATCAAGGAGACAAACACCAACATCGTCTTTCACTTCCTGGCCAAAAAGAGTGGCGAGACCAACGAAATCGTAATCAGACCAAGCGACTTGCAATAAGCGCAAGGGTAGGGCGATCGGGGGGAATATCCGGAAAAGGTGAAACCATACTGACAAACAAAGAAAGAAAATAACGTCGCGGCGCTGACCAAGCATAATGAAAGCAGGCATCTCGGCGCACGACGAAAAGCGATAAACTCAAAACTATATTTTAACTATAACACAACGACAATGAAAAAGTTTATTACTTGCGATGGTAACCAGGCCGCTGCACATATCGCGTATATGTTCTCGGAGGTCGCTGCCATCTACCCCATCACCCCGTCTTCGCCCATGGCAGAGCACGTCGATGAATGGTCAGCACAAGGTCGCAAGAATCTGTTTGGCGACACAGTGAAAGTACAGGAAATGCAAAGCGAAGGCGGTGCTGCCGGCGCGGTGCACGGTTCGCTTCAAGCAGGTGCACTTACCACCACGTTTACAGCATCACAGGGTCTCCTGCTGATGATTCCTAATATGTATAAGATTGCCGGCGAATTGTTGCCCAGCGTATTCCACGTATCGGCACGTACACTGGCTACACACTCACTCTGTATCTTTGGCGACCACAGCGACGTGATGGCTTGCCGCCAGACAGGTTTCGCTATGCTCTGCGAAGGTTCGGTACAGGAAGTGATGGACCTCTCGGCAGTAGCACACTTGGCTACACTCGAAAGCCGCGTGCCCTTCATCAACTTCTTCGACGGTTTCCGCACCAGCCACGAATACCAGAAGATCGAAGTGATGGATCAAGAGGATATCCGCCCACTCGTGCCAATGGACAAGGTGAAGGAATTCCGCAGTCGCGCCCTCACACCCGAACATCCCGAAGCACGCGGTATGGCTGAAAACCCCGAAACATTCTTCGCTCACCGCGAAGTGTGCAACCGCTACTACGACGAAGTGCCCGGCATCGTAGAAAAATATATGGAAGCCGTGAGCAAGATCACTGGTCGCGAATACAAACTCTTCAGCTACTATGGCGCAGAAGATGCCGAACGCGTGATCATCTGTATGGGTAGCGTGACAGAAGCTGCACGCGAAGCTATCGACTACCTGAACGCTAAGGGCGAAAAGGTGGGTATGGTGAGCGTACACTTGTACCGTCCATTCTCTGTGAAACACCTCCTCGCAGCAGTGCCCAAGACTTGCAAGCGCATCGCTGTACTCGACCGCACCAAGGAACCCGGTGCCAACGGCGAACCATTGTATCTCGACGTGAAGGATGCTTTCTACAATGAAGAAAACCGTCCTGTGATCGTCGGCGGACGCTATGGTCTCGGCTCATGCGATACTACTCCTACGATGATCTGCTCTGTATACGAAAACTTGGCTCTTCCTATGCCTAAGGACCACTTCACCGTGGGTATCGTGGACGACGTGACCTATCAATCTCTGCCCATGCAAAAGGAAATGGCACTGGGTGGCGAAGGTATCTTCGAAGCTAAATTCTACGGTCTCGGCGCAGACGGTACAGTAGGTGCCAACAAGAACTCGGTGAAGATCATCGGCGACAATACAGACAAGTACTGCCAGGCTTACTTCTCTTATGACTCTAAAAAGTCAGGCGGTTTCACTTGTTCACACCTCCGCTTCGGCGATACACCTATTCGCTCGACTTATCAGATCAAGACGCCCAACTTCGTAGCCTGCCACGTACAAGCTTATCTGCACATGTACGACGTATTGCGTGGTCTGCGCGACGGCGGTACCTTCTTGCTCAACACCATCTGGGAAGGCGAAGAATTGGCAAAGAACTTGCCCAACAACGTGAAGCGCTATTTCGCTGAACACAATATCACCGTATACTATATCAACGCGACCAAGATTGCACAAGAAATCGGATTGGGCAACCGCACCAACACCATCCTGCAATCAGCCTTCTTCCGCATCACAGAAGTGATCCCCGTAGATCTCGCTGTAGAGCAAATGAAGAAATTCATCGTGAAATCGTACGGCAAGAAGGGCGAAGATGTGGTCAACAAGAACTACGAAGCTGTGGACCGCGGCGGCGAATACAAGACTTTGGCTGTCGATCCTGAATGGAAGAACCTGCCCGAAGATGAAAAGGTGGTGCGCGACGAACCCGCCTTCATCAGCGAATTGGTACGTCCTATCAATGCACAAAACGGCGACCTCCTGCCCGTCAGCGCATTCAAGGTGTCGGAAGATGGTACTTGGCAACAAGGTACAGCGGCTTACGAAAAGCGCGGCGTAGCAACCTTCGTGCCCAAGTGGAACTCGGAAAATTGTATCCAATGTAATAAGTGTTCTTTCGTATGTCCTCACGCTTCTATCCGTCCATTCGTATTGGATGAAAATGAAAAGAGCGGCTTCGAAGCAGCAACTCTCGAAATGAAAGCACCCGCTACGCTGAAGGGTATGCACTTCCGCATGCAAGTCGACGTGATGGACTGCCTCGGCTGTGGCAACTGTGTAGACGTATGTCCCGGTATGCGCGGCAACAAGGCACTCGAAATGGTGCCATTGGCTCAGGAAATGCACGAAGATGCCAACTGGACTTACTGCGTGAAGAACGTCACCAGCAAGCAGGACAAGGTGGACATCACACTCAACCCCAAGAACTCACAATTCGCTACTCCGCTCTTCGAATTCAGCGGCGCATGCTCTGGTTGTGGTGAAACACCATACGTGAAACTCGTCACTCAACTCTTCGGCGACCGTCAGATGATTGCCAACGCTACTGGTTGTTCGTCTATCTATTCAGGTTCTATCCCATCAACTCCATACACTACCAACGAACGCGGTCAGGGTCCTGCATGGGCTAACTCGCTTTTCGAAGACTTCTGCGAATTCGGTCTCGGTATGGTAATGGCAAACAAGAAAATGCGTGCTCGCATCCAGGCGCTGCTCGAACAAATGCTCGAAAGCGACAAGGTGAGCGAAGCCTACAAGGCAGCAGCTCGCGAATGGATCGCAGGACAAGACAATGCTGAAGCAAGCCGCGTGGCAGCCGACAAGCTCGTACCCGAAATCAAGGCAAGCGCAGCAGCTGGTTGCCCCGTATGCCAACAGTTGGAAGAACTCTCACACTTC
Organism: Prevotellaceae bacterium; assembly: GCA_021153165.1. Lineage (GTDB taxonomy): Bacteria > Bacteroidota > Bacteroidia > Bacteroidales > Bacteroidaceae > Alloprevotella. The sequence continues at coordinate 18,646 of JAGKTZ010000014.1, read as the reverse complement.
CTCACTAAGCGCAGCCAGTGGATTATCGGTGGCGACGGTGCATCATACGACATCGGCTACGGCGGTCTGGATCACGTCTTGGCAAGCGGTGAAGACTTGAACATCCTCGTACTCGACACCGAAGTGTACTCTAACACCGGTGGACAAGCATCCAAGGCTACACCAATCGCAGCCATCGCACAATTTGCTGCAGCAGGTAAGCGCGTCACCAAGAAAGACCTCGGTCTGATGCAAGCGACCTACGGCTACGTATACGTGGCACAAGTGGCAATGGGTGCCGACCAGGCACAATGCCTCAAGGCGCTCAAGGAAGCCGAAGCATATCCCGGTCCATCACTCGTCATCGCTTACTCGCCCTGTATCAACCACGGCTTGAAGGCTAAGGGTGCTATGGGCAAGAGCCAGGCTGAAGAGGCTAAGGCTGTGGAATGCGGTTACTGGCACTTGTGGCGCTACAATCCACTGCTCGCTGACGAAGGCAAGAACCCATTCACCCTCGACTCAAAAGAACCTCAATGGGATAAGTTCCAAGACTACTTGGACGGCGAAGTTCGCTTCCTCTCATTGAAGAAGGCTCTGGGCGAAGAGGCAGCAGCCGAACTCTACACTGCGACCAAGGAAGCAGCTATCCGCCGCTACAAGTCGTACGTACGCAAATCTCAAGAAGATTGGACATTCTGATTTCCACTTCTGCTGAAAACAATATGAAAAGTGCGCCTCAATCGGGCGCACTTTTTGTGTATAATAAGGGTTAAGGGTGAGGATTGAAGTGCAAAGCTCTACAAGATAAATGACCTTGCAAAATATTTACAGTTTTTTTAAACTTCTACCACTTTTTATCAAATAAAACTTTACTTTTGCAATATACTATTTGAAATCTATAAAATAATAAACACTATGACAAAGCGCATTTTTATTCTTTTTATTTCCATGCTTACCTTGATGCCTGTGATGGGGCAGAAGAAACTGGATAAATGGTTTAATAAAGGAGTTGAATATTACAATCAGGGTGATTACGACAAAGCTTTGAAATGGTACACCAAGGCTGGGGAGCAAGGACATATCGAAGCGCAATACACTTTGGGCAAAAACTATTATAAAGGCGAAGGCGTGACCAAAGACTACGCTGAAGCAGCGAAATGGTACACCAAAGCGGCGGAGCAAGGACATGCCGATGCGCAATTCTATTTGGGCGTGTGCTATGCTAATGGCGAAGGCGTGACCAAAGACTACGCTGAAGCAACGAAATGGTATACCAAAGCGGCGGAGCAAGGACATGCCAAAGCGCAATACAATTTGGGTATCTGCTATGACAGCGGAGATGGAGTACCCCAAAACAGCACCGAGGCAGCGAAATGGTTTCGCAAGGCTGCAGAGCAAGGACATGCCCAAGCACAATACAATTTGGGCATGTACTATTATAATGGTCAAGGCGTGACCAAGAACCGCGCCGAAGCAACGAAATGGTTTCGCAAGGCGGCAGAACAAGGATATATTGATGCGCAATACAATTTGGGCATGTGCTATTACAAAGGCAGGGGAGTGACCAAAGACTATGCCGAAGCAGCGAAATGGTATCGCAAGGCAGCAGAGCAAGGATTGGCCGACGCGCAATACACTTTAGGAGAGTGCTATTGTGAAGGCAAAGGAGTGCCCGAAGACTATGATGAAGCAGCGAAATGGTATCGCAAGGCGGCAGAGCAAGGACATGCCCAAGCACAATGCTGGTTGGGTTACAGCTATTATGATTACAACGACTATGAAGAAGCGGTGAAATGGTGGCGCAAGGCGGCAGAGGGAGGAGATGCCGCAGCGCAATGCTATCTGGGCGGGTGCTATGCTAATGGCGAAGGCGTGACCAAAAATTATGAAGAGGCGGTGAAATGGTGGCGCAAGGCGGCAGAGCAAGGATTGGCCGACGCGCAATATACTTTGGGCTTCTGCTATCGTGATCAAAACTACGCGGAGGCAATGAAATGGTGGCAAAAGGCGGCGGAGCAAGGACATCGCTTGGCGCAAGAAGAATTAATAGATGCGCAATACACTTTGGGTAATCGCTATGCCAATGGCGAAGGCGTGACACAAGACTACGCAGAAGCCGTGAAATGGTATCGCAAGGCGGCGGAGCAAGGACATACCGAAGCACAATACAAATTGGGCGAGTGCTATTGTGAAGGCGAAGGAGTGCCCTATGACTCTGAAGAGGGGATGAAATGGTGGCGCAAGGCGGCAGAGCAAGGACATGCCGAAGCGCAATACTGGTTGGGCTTTATCTATTATTATGGCGACCGCGTGAATTATGGCCAAGGCGTGGCCCAAGACTACACAGAGGCGGCAAAATGGTTTCGAAAGGCGGCGGCGCAAGGTCATGCTTCTGCGCAATTCTATTTGGGCGAGTGCTATGCCGATGGCAAAGGCGTGCCAAAGAATAGAAATACAGCTATAACGTGGTGGCGCAAGGCGGCAGATCAAGGATATAGAGATGCTATATTTACTTTGGATATGATGGGCTTAAGTTGGTAAACTCAAGACATAATAAATAAAAAAGATGGTGTTATAACTCATGCTGAATGAAGTGTAGCACCATTTTTGTGTCTTGTTATTGAGGTTCTGAGGTTAAGAAATTCAGAAATTCAGAAGTTCTGAAGGTTCTGAGGTCCCTTGCCCCTTGTCTCTTGTCTCTTCCATAGATTCCCCAGATTTGCGTGAACTCCCCTTCACCCTTGTCCTAACAAAAAAACATCAGACCTTTTTTGAGAGGAGAGTTGAGAGAATTCTCCACGTATCGCGCGTATCTCGTGTATTTTACTTTACCATGAATTATTTATTTTTACCACGAATTGACACGAATTGGCACGAATTTTCATTGGTCAAGCACATTCCGCAATGTCCACCTGAGACAGGGGGACGAGAGCCGCAAGGCTCGGAGGGGGTGGATAATGGCTGTAGGCTCTAAGGACTCTAAAGACTTTAAGGAACTTAAAGGTTACCCTCCCTTCTTGCTAAAAAGGATTGAAATGGATTGAAAGATATAAAAAGAATCAGTTATCTTTGCACCAATGATATAACATTGGCAGTAGCCGTTAATGAGGCTCTGACTATTCGCCGATGTCAAAGTATATAGATTGAGCCTCCTTAGATATTGATATGAAAAATACATTATTGTTCGCAGCGTTGGCATTTGGTGCTATCACTATCGCATCTTGCGGTGGTTCTGGTCAAAAGGGAGAAGGCGCAGACGCAGACAGCGTAGAAGTAGTAGACACTGCTGCTATTCTGGCAAAGGAAGTACCATCGGTGGAAAAGGTCGACTCTATCGTTTTGGGGGCTTATGATCTGTATTCCCAATTTGAAAAGATCTACGACCAAAAGCACGTGGACAGACTCAAGCAAGAATTCAGCGATTTCGACGTGAAAGACCATATCGACAAGGAGGTATTTCTTGTCACTATGATGAAAAATGCGGAATTAACCAACATCGAGGATTTCTACAAGGAAGCCAAGAAGGTCAATCCCGACTCGCTCGGCGTAGCCATGTGGATTGCTCCCTGTGGCGATATGTATGATATGTTCTCCATCGCCTTGTTTGACGCCAATATGCTTCAGGCACAAGTGAAGCGCATCGAGGCAGCAGGCTATTCGCTCACCCCAGAATCAGCTGAGGAAGGGATGTGCTACAAGAAGCCTGGCAGCCTATGCTACTGGGTGGTATATCCAGAAAAGAATGTGGTGGAAGCGCACTTCGACTATGAAGCCTATATGGAGAGCACATTCAATTAGCAAATGCAACGGCATTATCGGTTTAAGATCATTGCTGTGAACAGATAGGAAACGGTCCTCGTAGTTGGACGCTTATCGTTTCACCCACGGTCTGACTGGCCAAAAGCACATAACCCAGGGCAAGGCAAACCCCTCTTGAGCCGAAGCCCTGGGTTTGTTGTATCCCCTCGGTTGGCGCTATGTTGGGGTGGAAAAGCATTTTTTGCCAATAGTGTGCAGGATTATCACACTGATTTGCCTATTGTTGCAGTTTTTTTACTGGTAGAAAAAGATTAGGCCTCGTGAAAAATTCCTTAGACTTTTTTCAAAAAAGCCTAAGGTTTTATTCAAATTTCATTAGACTTTTTTGGGATGAGGGAGGAGAGTGGTGAGTTGAGAGAGGAGAGATGAGAGAGTTCTCCACGTATCTCGCGTATCTCGTGTATTTTTAGTTTTTTACCACGAATCTACACGAATTTTTATTAGTCAAGCAATGTGACATTGCGGTTAGTGGTTGACAAATGAAAATTCGTGAATATTCGTGGCGATTCGTGGTAAAAATAAATAATTCGTGGTAAGGCAAAATACACGAGATACGTGTGATACGTGGAGGAATTTAGACGCCCCAATGGGACGTCTCTACGTGCGGCTCTCGTCTTTCTCCACCTGAGTGAACTGCCCCCCCAAAAAAACAGAGCAAGGCGTATGATATTGCCTTGCCCTGAATGTAGTTTTAGCAAAGTGATAAGAATAAGTAATCTCACGCGAATCCATAGAATCTAAGAAGATTTTTTTAGAAGAATTTTTATAGATTCCAAAGATTTGCGTGAGATTTTTTGTTGGCTTATTGTGGCATTGTGTACCTCCGCCGAGAATCGAACTCGGATCTAAAGTTTAGGAAACTTCTATTCTATCCGTTGAACTACAGAGGCAGACCGCTATGTGTGCAGATGGATGCATGGATATGGAATATATCGCACCTGTCTGTGCCAAGCGTGAGCAAAGGTAATACATTTTTTGCACTCGTGCAAATCCATAGGGCAATTTGCACAATTCACATGACGAGAACTACATGGCCGAGAAATAGAAGGAAACAGAGATTTAGTCTACCCTGCCGACTTTTTTTGAATATAAAACATAATGAAATGGCGGTTTCCTATACTTATATTCGAAAATTAAGTAGCTTCTTAATTCCTATCTAATATTTTCTGATTATCTTTGTGCCAAACCTAAATATAAAACATACGAATATGAAAATCAAGTCTATTCTTTCTGCTATAGCATTGGCGGCTACGACTGCTGCTATGGCGCAACAAGTGACTATTTCGCCTATCCCACAGAGTGTGGCATGGGGTGACAAGGCGTATGATAGCGCCGGTGCTACCTACACCCTGCAAGGCGCCAACCAAGCCGATGCCGATGCGGTGAGAGCACTCAAGGCTAAGTGTCAAGTGACCGATGGCGCAGGTGCCGTGACCATCGTGATGGGTGAACGCGGCGATGCAGCCGTGGCTGAATATGCTGCCGAAATCCCAGAAAAGGCCGAAGGTTACTTGCTGAAGGTGGAACCGGGCAAGGTGGTGATCGCTGGACACGACGGCGCAGGTACATTCTACGGCGTGCAGTCGTTCCTGCAAGTGGCAGCACAGCCACAGGTGATGAGCGTCACTGTCAAGGACTGGCCCGACATCGTAGAACGTGGCGTGGTGGAAGGATTCTATGGCAACAACTGGAGCCAAACGGACCGCATACGCCAATTCCAATTCTATGGCGCCAACAAGATGAACGTCTACATCTACGGCCCCAAGGACGACCCCTATCACCGTGGACGCTGGCGCGAAAACTATCCCACAGCGCAGGCTGAAAAGATGCGCGAATTGGCACGCGTGGCTAAGGAAAACAAGGTGAAGTTTGTCTGGGCAGTACACCCCGGTAACGATATCAAATGGAATGCTGCCGACGAACAAAATGTGGTGAACAAACTCGAAAGCATGTACGCACTGGGCATCCGCTCGTTTGCCGTATTCTTCGACGATATCTCGGGCGAAGGCACCAGCGGTATCAAGCAAGCACAACTGATGAACTATGTGACCGACAATTTCGTGAGAAAGCACGACGACGTCGACCCACTCATCATCTGCCCTACCGAATACAACCGTGGCTGGAGTGGCAATACCTATCACTTCGAATTGCGCGACAATATGTACGAAGAGGTGCGCATCATGTGGACCGGCAACAGCGTGGTCGACTTCATCAACAAATCAGACTTGCAATGGATCAACCCACGTATCGGTCGCAAGGCCTACATCTGGTTGAACTATCCCGTGACCGACTACTGCGGACGCCACCTGCTGATGGGACCCACATTCGGCGACGACCTTGATATCGAGGATATGGTGTCGGGCTACACTTCCAACCCTATGGAATATGCCGAAGCATCTATGTTGTCTCTCTACAGCGTGGCAGACTATACATGGAACATGGGCGCCTACGATAGCGACGCTTCGTGGGAACGCGCTATCAAGTATCTGATGCCCGAGCGCGCCGAGGCCTTCCGCCTGTTCTGCCAACACAACGTGGACTTGGGTGTCAACACACACGGTCTGCGCCGCACCAACGAATCGACCGAATTTAAGGGCGTAGCCACACGATTCAACAACGGCATAGCCAAGGGATACGACGCTTCGCTCGTGGCGGAAATGAAGGCACAGTTTGACCTGATGGTAGATGCCGCCGACGTGCTCCTGGCCAATACCGACCAACCCGAACTGACCGCCGAAATCACACCATGGGTGCAAGTGATGCGCCATACCGGTGTGCGCGGACAAGCATTGATGGAGATGTACACCTGCTTGAACGACAAGAATCCCGAAGCCTTCGTCGAAGCCTATCTGACCTATTTGGAAAACACACGAGCACAGGACAAGGTGATGTCGCGCGACTTCGACGGCTCGATCATGCGCGTCAATCCTATCGTGGCAGAGGTCGTGGTGCAACCTTTCATCAAGCAACACTTGGGCAACCTAATCGCCGAATATCGCCAAAACTATGACTACCGCCTCGACGTATTCCCCGCCGAACTCTTGGAAAAGGGTGAATACTACATCAAATATCAAGGCAAGTATCTGACCAATACCAACGACGGCGGCACTGGCGGCAATCCTACCTTCCAAGCCGAAATCGACGACATCAATCCTACACGCCAGCACTGGACTATCCAAGTGGATATGGAGACTGGTCGCTACAAGATCATCAACGCCAAGGATAGCCGCTATCTGAACGAATTGGGCAACTTCACCGCCAACAATTCGACCAACCCCTACGAAGCGGCATGGCACACCTACAACTTGTATCGCCTGAACGGTAAGTACGCGATCCAAAACGGTGGTAGCGCAGGCAACAAGTTCTGGACAGCCAACTCTACTCGCATCTCGCAAGATTCACAAACTACACTCAACACCGACCGCTTCATCTTCGAAATCGTACCCGTGAGCGGCGAGGTGGCGCACCCTGTGATCGAGGCTGGCAAGGAATATGTCATTCGCGACGAGAGCGGCAAATATCTGACCAACCCCAATCCTAATGGTTCGGGCAGTTATCCACAATTCCGCATACTCAACGTCGTGCAAAAGCAAAACCAATTGTGGAAATTCACTATCGACCCCGTCAAGAAGCGCTACAAACTCGTTTCAGCCAAGGACAACAGATATGTCAACGAACTGGGTGACTTTGGTGTCAATGCTTTCTACAACGATTGGAACACCTACAACCTGACAGAAATGGGCGGCCTCTTCTCTATCCAAAATGCCGAATCTGCAGGCACAAACTACTGGGTGGTGAACAACGGACGCATCGAACCCAAGAATGTCGAACGTGCCGAAGCCTTCCAATTCAATATCACGACCTACGAGGAAGCGACAGACTTGCAACAAGTCCTGCGCGACAACGGCGACATCCACTGCTACATCGACGGCGAAAACCTCTGCGTAGAATCTGCAGAACCCATACAAAGCATCACTATCCGCAGCGTGGACGGCAAGACACTGCGCACCGTACAATCAGCACCTCAAATCTCATTGTTCGGACTCCAGGGCAGCATCTACTTGGCTACCGTACAAACCGCTACGGCTACCAAGACGCTGAAACTGGCTAAGTGATCCTGAGTAAGAGGTCTCACGCCTGAGTAAAGTAGTCTCACGCAAATCCATAGAATCTAAGAATCCTTTTTAGAAGAATTTTTATAGATTCCCCAGATTTGCGTGAGATTTTTTTGTTTGCGAGGTGATCCTGAATAAGTAGTCTCACGCAAAAGGCCCAAGCCCTTATTGTGAAAAACTTTTACCCATTTGCTGGAAAAAGTGTAAGTATCTTCATTTATTCGCTGGAAAAAATGTAGTTTTGCAAATAGACTAATATCTGATATCTGAAACAAATACGAAAAACCTTAGAACCTATCAAACAAATCTAATTCTTTCTCTCCGTGTGTACGCCCAATGCCCCTACGCTCTTACCGCACACACTTAGCCCCGACCATATAAATTTGATACGCTATGCAAACAAATAGTGAAATATACCAAGTTGAAGATTTGAAATACAGAATTACGGACCCTACAAATAAATGGGTTGAGGTGGTTGGTGTAGTAGGTGAGAAGAGAATTATCTCTAAAGTAGTTGTTCCCTCTTCTGTTACAATTGGTGGTGAAGACTATGAGGTGACTAGCATTGGAGAGGAGGCATTTGAGTGGGCCGAGCGACTATGCTCTATAACCCTCCCTAGCTGTGTTACCAGCATTGGAAGGGCGGCATTTTCGGAATGCGATAGCCTGACCTCTATCATTATCCCCAACAGTGTGACTAGTATTGGAGAGGAGGCATTTTGGGGGTGTGATGGCCTGACCTCTATCACCCTCCCCAGCAGTGTGACCAGCATTGGAGAGGCGGCATTTTCATGTTGTTATAACCTAACCTCTATCACCATCCCAGGCAGTGTGATCAGCATTGGAAGGGCGGCATTTTCGAATTGCGATAGCCTGACCTCTATCATCATCCCTAGCGGTGTGACCAGCATTGGAGAGGCGGCATTCTCATATTGCTATAGCCTGCGCTCTATCACCATCCCAGGCAGTGTTACCAGCATTGGACGGGCGGCATTTTCATATTGCGATAATCTAACCTCTATCACTCTTCTCTCTGGTGTGACTTGTATAGGAGATTGTGCATTTTGTGATTGCGATGGCCTGACCTCTATCACCATCCCCAGTGGTGTAATCAGCATTGGAGATTGTGCATTTTCATGTTGCTCTAGCCTGACCTCTATCACTATCCCCAGCAGTGTGATCAGCATTGGAGATAGGGCATTTGAGGATTGCTATAGCCTGCGCTCTATCACCATCCCCAGAAGTGTGACAAGCATTGGAAATTGGGCTTTTTCTGGGTGCGATGGCCTGACCTCTATTACCATCCCTAGCAGTGTGATCAGCATTGGAGAAAAGGCTTTTTTAGGTTGCGATAATCTTACCTCTATCACCATCCCCAGCAGTGTGACCAGCATTGGAGAAAAGGCTTTTCTGTTTTGCAAGAACCTGACCTCTATCACCATCCCTACCCACATCACGAATATAGACAAATTAGGTATTCCCGAGGGTACTCGCATCATTCGGGAAAATGTTTAAGTAGTAGACAAATTAGAATCACAATATAATCAGGGTGTGGAGTTCTGTATGTTGGCAGACTACTTATTCTTATCACCTTGCAAACAAAAGATCTCACGCAAATCTTTGGAATCTATAAAAATTATTCTAAAAAAAGATTCTTAGATTCTTAGATTTGCGTGAGGCTATGATTAGGTTAAACAATTGGGGTGAAATAGACACCAAACTTGCAATTGATACCCTCGTGGAAATGTTCTCTTGTAAGTCTTCATCACTCCTTCATCACTGCTACCAAACTTCCATTCGAACTACCCTCTAAACATCCCTCCAAACCTCAGAAAAAATAACAAATATCAATAACCTAAAACCTATCAAACAAATGAAATTTTTATTTCTCCTGCGCCGCACTCTTCCTGCGGCACTGCTCGCTCTCTCGGCGTCGGCTATGGCGCAAACTGTGCTGTTTCACACGGGCGACGCTACTGGCTATCCCTATCGCATCCCTGCCATCACGACGACGGCACAGGGCAAGGTGGTGGCGCTGACTGACATCCGTCCCTGTGGCGGCGACATCGGTTATGGTCGTGTGGACATCCTGGGTCGTACCAGCCTGGACGGCGGCGCGACTTGGGGCAATGTGCAAAATGTATTGGTCGGTACGGGTTCGGGCCCCGAGACTGGATATGGCGACGCTTGCCTGGTGGCTGATAGCAAACGCGAGGAGTTGTTGTTGGTCTGCGTGTCGGGCGACGTGCCCTATTGGAATTCGCGCGTGGAAAAGAGTCAACGCTTCGTGGCGACTTGGGGCAAATGGAACAAGAAGACACAGCAGTGGGAATGGCAGAAGCCGGTGGACCAAACGGCGCATGTGTACAAGGAACTGCTGGGCGGACGCATCAATGGTTTGTTCATGGGCAGCGGACGCATCTGTCAGAGCACCAAGGTCAAGGTGGGCAAGTACTATCGCCTGTATGCTGCGCTCTGTACGCACCGCGGCAACTTCGTGCTCTATTCGGACAACTTCGGCCGCTCGTGGAATGTCCTGGGTAGTGCTACTGAATCTTGCGCGCCCAAGGGTGACGAACCTAAGTGCGAGGAATTGCCCGACGGCAGTGTGTTGCTCAGTTCGCGTAAGCACGGCGGCCGCTACTTCAACGTGTTCCGCTTCACCAATGCCGAACGCGCCGAGGGCGTATGGGGTCATCCCGTAGACTCGCGCCTGGCTCCCGGTGGCATCAAGAACGAAGGCACACCATGCAACGGCGAAATCATGATCGTCCGTGCCGTGGTCGATGGCAAGCGTGGCACCTACGCACTGCAAAGTGTACCCGCAGGTCCTGGCCGCCGCGATGTGTCGATCTATTGGAAGAAGTTGGAAAAGCCCTGCGACTACAACACACCCCTGCGCTTCGCCTCAAACTGGCAAGGCGTCTATCAAGTGAGCCACACTTCGTCGGCCTACTCCACCATGACCCTGTTGCCCGACGGCCGCATCGGTTTCTATTGGGAAGAAGGCGAGCGCCCTGGCGGATACGACATGGCATTCAAAGCCATCTCGGTGGAGGAAATCGTGAAGGGAAAGAAATGAGGCAAACAAAAGATCTCACGCAAATCTGGGGAGTCTATAAAATTTATTCTAAAAAAAGATTCTTGGATTCTATGGATTGGCGTGAGACCTATAAAATGCATTTGCAGAATATTCCGCAGGGGGAATAATACTAGCAAGACACTCCGCAAGGGAATTTGATAAGCAGGATAAACTGCAAGGGGAATAATACTAACATCACCCACATGGAATATTAATTTAGCAACAGAAACCGCATTGTCCCCTCTAGCAGGGGGACGAGCGACGAAGGAGCGGAGGGGGTAGAGCAAAACTTTCCCACAAGCATGGGGTAGAGCACTCCTCTCACAAGCATGGGGTAGAGCAATAAAACCTTCAACATTTGTATATTTCATACATAGCTCTCTCTACCCCCTCCCCGCCTGCGGCGGTACTCCCCCTGCTAGTGGGGAGAATGCGGATAGTGTTAGACTACTTATTCAGGATCGCTTTGCAAACAAAAAATCTCACGCAAATCTGGGGAATCTATAAAATTTATTCTAAAAAAAGATTCTTGGATTCTATGGATTGGCGTGAGACCTTGAGATCCACAGAAATCTCAGGGTCCTTTCGTTCGCAACGTTCTTTCCACTTTTCTCGTTAATCATAACTTTTTTTGTATGGAAAAATATGTAGCATCTCCGTCAAGATATGCCGCCGAGGACTTCTATCAGCGCTGTGGCAAGAGTGGTATTCTGTTGCCCAAGGTATCGCTGGGATTGTGGAAGAACTTTGGCGAAGCGGCCGATTTCGAAGAGAACCGATCGCTATTGCACTATGCCTTTGACCAGGGTATCACGCACTTTGATTTAGCCAACAACTACGGCCCTCCTCCAGGCGCTGCCGAGGAACGCTTCGGTCGCGTACTGGCCAGTTCGCTGGCGCCCTACCGCGACGAACTCTTCATCTCGACCAAGGCAGGCTATGAAATGTGGGACGGCCCCTACGGCAATTGGGGTTCGCGAAAATCGCTGATGTCAAGTCTGGATCAAAGTCTGCGACGGATGCGCTTGGAATATGTGGACCTGTTCTACATCCACCGCTACGACCCCGTCACACCCCTCGACGAGACACTGCAGGCGCTGGTGGACATCGTTCGCGCAGGCAAGGCGCTGTATGTCGGCATCTCACGCTGGCCCATCGAGGCGACACGCTACGGACTGCAATATCTGCGCGAGCGCGACGTGCCCTGCTTGTGTTTCCAGGGCCGCCTGAACCTGTTGGACCGCGAAGTAGCAGACAGCGGTTTGCTCGATATGGTGCACGCCGAGGGCATAGGTTTCGTCTCCTTCTCGCCCCTGGCACAAGGCTTGCTCACCGACAAATATTTGCATGGTATTCCCGCTGATTCACGCATGCGCCGCGAAGCCTCTCTGCCCGAATCCGTCTTGACGCCCGAACTGCTGGCGCGCCTGCAAGGGTACAATGCTTTGGCACAAGAACGTGGCGAAACCCTTGCACAAATGGCCCTGCGCTGGGTGTTGCAACATCAGGGCGTCACCTCCGTCATCGTGGGGGCAAAGAATCAGGCACAGTTGGCAGACAGCCTGAAATGCGTGCACGGCGCACCACTGACGGATGAGGAAATGAGGCGCATAGACATCTAACCGCCCACAGCACATCCCGCACTTCATCAACAGGGTCAAACCTTGTGTAAAAAAAGTCTAACCTATTTCAAAAAAGGTCTTACCCTTTTCAAAAAACCTTAGACCTTCTTCAACCGCAACACCACGCGCGGTTGAGTGAGTGATGCTTGGGTTTTGGGAACTTAGGGTCTTTAAGGTCCTTAGGGTCCTTAGAGACCTTAGAGCTATTGTCCACCCCTCCGCACCTGCGGCGCCATAAAACCGTGTAATCAGTGCCATCTGTTGTTTATAAAAAATACACGTGATACGCGAGATACGTGGAGACAAAAAAATCATTAGCGATTAAACCAAATTTATCCGTCGGTAACGGAGAGATCGCGTTTTATTGAGTATATTTGCTCTCGAATAGATTAACCTTATAATAATATCAACTGACGACTATGAATAATTTCGTATACGACATCCCCACTCGAGTGTATTTCGGCGAGGGACAAATCAAGCATTTGGGCGAAGAACTCAAGAAGTATGGACAACGGGTGCTGCTGACCTATGGCGGCGGTTCGATCAAGCGTAGCGGCCTGTATGATGCAGTGATGCAACAGATGACCGAGGCTGGGCTTGAGGTGTACGAACTTGCTGACATCGCTCCCAATCCACGCATCGAATCCGTGCGCCGCGGAGCAGAAATGTGCAAGGCGCACCAGATCGACGTCTTGCTGGCTGTGGGCGGTGGTTCGACACTCGACGCTACGAAGTTTATGGCTGCCGGCGCGCTGGTGGACCACGATCCCTGGGATTTCTTCAACGAACGCTGGGCGCCCATCCACCGTGCTCTGCCCATCGTCACCGTGCTGACGCTCTCGGCTACTGGATCCGAGATGGACTGCGGCGGCGTGATCAGCAATCCTGATACGCAGGACAAGATTGGCCGCATGGCGCCTCCGCTCCTGCCCAAGGCTTCTTTCCTCGATCCCACTTATACCTACACCGTGAGCCAATATCAGACGGCGTGTGGCGCTGCCGATATGATCTCGCACATCCTCGAGGTGTATTTCACCACCGAGCCCGACCTGTATATGCTGGACTGCTTCATGGAGGGTATGCTCAAGACAATCATCAAATATACCCCCGTGGCTATGGCAGAACCCGACAACTACGAGGCGCGTGCCAACCTGATGTGGACCTCGTCGTGGGCCATCAACGGATTTGTCAGCGGTGGTAAGCGTCATGCTTGGAGCTGCCACCCCATCGAGCACGAACTCTCGGCTATCTACGACATCACCCACGGACTGGGCTTGGCCATCGTCACACCGCGCTGGATGAAATATTGTCTGGACGAGACCAACGTCAGCAAGTACGTGCAGTTTGGCGTCAACGTCTTCGGCATCGACCCCTCGTTGCCCCCAATGGACATCGCTCATCAGGCCATCGACCGCCTCTCACACTTCCTGTTTGACACCTTGCAACTGGACAGCACCTTCCCCGCCGTGGGCATCGATCGCACCCACTTCGCCACAATGGCGCGCAAGGCATGCGGCGGCAAAGTCCTGCCAGGTTTCAAACCCCTCAAGCAAGAGGATATCGAACAAATATTCGAAATGTGTATGGCATAATTGACCTTACGCCAGGAGTATTGTATGACTAGTGTATAACATTTTTCTCAAATAGAGTCAAGTCACTCAAAATTTATTTCGCACATATATAGAAACACTCCCGATGAATAATCAATCGGGAGTGTTGTTTTCTTGCACGATAATGTGTCCAAGTAAAATTTGGCACTCGCGAGTGCCAAATCTCAATATCCTTGAAATAGAGGTGGAATTGACGATAGTCCTGCAAGCGACGGGCAGAATACGAATTGCATCTGTTTCATATTGCAAAGATATTGATTTTATCTGGAATCAAGTATAACAGTCTATTGTTTAAGCTGAGTTCTTAAACTTTATCGTATTTAACTCCTTTGATGTTTACAGTACCACTACCATCTATACGAATCCATTTACCACCTTCATAGACATACTGACCGCCATCTTTGTTGTACACCTTAAAAGTATCGGTATTACCAGATTCTGTTCGCTCTAACGTTACCTTGCCATCGGGAATATATCCATCACTATTATTGTCAGGGGGCAAAACACCTTTGAATGAAATCTCATCACCTGAATGATTCACTCGAAGAGTAAGTTGCTCTTGTTGTTCCGCTTCATTAATTTCGCAGAAGTTATCCAAGCACTCATTAAATGTTGGAGCCATGTTATATTCTGCGTAATACTGTTGAGCAAAGCGAACACCAGCTTCAATGGATTCCACTCTTAAAACACCTGCAGGATGTGTTTCTGATTCGGGTGTGTACATTAAAGAATTCTCCATTTGTGACACATCAATACCATTCAATCCAGCTCGCACACCAGCCATGTAATCACAACATAATTCTTCTTGATGAGAATCAAACTCAAGATGCTCCATTCCTTGTAACACACGATGAGTCCCCTCATGAGTCATTACCAAATCCAAGCCATCTTTTCCTGATATTCCCATATCAAGCAATTGTTCTCTGTTGAATATAAGAACATCATCTTGCAATGTGAAATCATTGTTTGGATATACACCTGTTGTCCAACCCTCAGAAACTATTGCTGGTTCTTCAATGTGGAAGAAATCACAAGTTTCCTCCACAGATTGTGAAATCATCTCATCTGATAAACTTTCACCATATAATTGGCGTACATCATCAAACCAACCATCGGGAAATATATCCTGTAATGCTTGTAAAGCCTCTAAGTTTATGTTATCAATACTAAAAAATTCCATAATAATTACTTATTTGATTAAATAAACTTCCCCACATTTCCCATGAACTGGAATAGTTCCATTTGTTACATTGACAACACACCAATTATTTTCTTTATCCTCAAAATTATAATCTGCTCCGTAAAAATTATTCTCATCTAATTTATCAAGTCGAAAACCACGATAAATACATTCTCCTTGTCTAAAGACAAAGGTCTCATGCTCAGCATTAATAATTACACAATCTTTAGACAAAACAGTCACTCTTGATACTTCGTTTATTTCGCTATGTTCACTAATATAATAAGGATTTAAAAAGGTGTCATAATACTCAATTCTGTTTTGGTTAACATTAAACCAAGAGATATAACCATTATTGTGCAATACTGGAGGAACATCAGAAACTTCTCCCTTTTCTATGGTCTTTAGTAATGTACCATTATTATCATAAATTTCATAAAATGTCTCACCTTCAACAATAAATTTTTCGTTTTGAGCGCCAATAAAACGTTCATTACCAATGGTTGTATAAATCTTCTTACACTGACTTATAGAATAGATATCGCCTTGTTCTCCCCATTCTTCAAATGGAATTATATATATATCAGAGTCCATATCGAGGCCTTCTTCTCCTCCACCTCCATCATAAGAATACACACCTTTTAAACAGAATGCCGATATTAGTTCATCAGTCTGATTGTCATACACATTGGCTTTATTTTTTGAAACAATTATATATACTTTTTCATATAGATAGCCCATTGGCAGAATTAAGTATGCACTAAATTAATTCCGCCAACAGGTGTTGTAAGCTTGTGCTGTTTACTTTGACTTTGAACTCGTAAAAATCATACTAAGTCGCTATTCGACATTTTTTAAGTTCATAAAATGTTTACAAGAGCAGCAGAGGCATAAATAATAAAGGACTCTTATATCCTCAACATTCTACATCGTTCGACCCTAAACGTCGTTCAAAAATTAAGGCCTAAAAGGTCTTCAACAAACAGCCCAGGGCAAGGCGAACTTTGTGAGCCGACACTCTGGGCGTATTGTATCTTTGAGAAAAATCTCGAAGATACTTGCGCTCGCTTTGAAAAATATTGAAGTAAACTTCATATTTCTCGCTCGCTTATACGTATCTTTGCAAGGTAGTATATAAAGAAAGTTTTTATGAAGATGAATGACAAACTAAAGAGGGCCGTCAAGGATAGTGCGGGGATAGCATTGCTCTATACCCTGCTGCAGTTTGTCAATCCTTATTTGTTTTCCTGGTTAACGAAACAGCCAAGATGGATTGTACTGACAGAGGGGCTGGTATTCTTCCTGCTGATGATTCCGTTGCTGTATTATTTTTACAAGAAGCAGGGGCGACGAAAGTAGTTTGTAGTTTATTATTCAAGAAATAGGATAAAAGTATGACACACAAGGAACGTACGGCGATCATCCGCATGCTGAGAGATTTGATCAAGGCTGATGCAGTCATTGATAGCAAGGAGATACATACCTATGCCGAGTTGAGACGGAAATATAAGTTTACGCAGGACGAGGAGGTGTCGGCAGCCACTTTGCCCTTGGCAGAAGCTGTCGATACGTTGGCCAAATCTGAGGAGGCGCTGCGTAAGTCGGTGCTGCAAGCCTCGATCGACTTGATCCTGTGCGATGGGTTCTGTTCGAACGAGGAGGCATTGATGCTGATAGCACTGATGTATTGTCTGCAAAAGGACAATCAAGGCATCGCCGAGATCCATTCAGTCTATGCGCCCGAGGTGGCTATTGGCGACCACCAAGTGGTATATATTGAGTCAAAGTATGACCAGCAAATCAACGACGACATCAGGCGCGACTATCGCACAATCGATCGCGAGTTGCACTTGGCTGGTTTCGACTTTTCCTATATCCCAATGATCACCGAGCACTTCCGCTCCACCGATATATCTCTGTTTACCGAGGTGACGCGCTTTCTTGCGCCTACGATTGCCGAGGACAAGGTGAGGCTGCTCATGAAGCAGTTGGTACAGGTGACTACCGCAGAATATTTAACCGACCAATTGGTCAACCGCATGGGTATGGCTGCGCTCAGAGAGACCTCGCCGTCGTTGCTTATCAAGATTGGCAACACCTATGTGGGCGAGCGTCCTTTCATTAACTTCCTGCGCATTTCGGTTGACGATGATGTGTTGCCTTTGGTGCGCGATTTTGTCGACTCCTACACCTCCCTGCTCAGTTCGGATGCGCGTGTGGTGAAGCATTCTCAGGACCGAGAGGGGCAGTTCATGTATTACGGATTTTACAAGCAACTCTTCGATGTCTATGTCATCCAAAAGGGTGTGCGCAGCAATCTTCTCGTTGACTTCGTGGGCGAGCGTTTCATATTGCCTGGTCTTGGTCGTGAGATCAAGGGGCTGCACCGCCGCGACAAGGCCCTCTATGCGCTTCTCCTGATGGAAAATGATCGTGGCGGTTTGGATTTCTCTTCACCTCAGACTGTGCGTCAAAGGCAAGCCTACGAGCGTCGTATGGCAGAGATTCAGACCAAATATACACTGCTCTATCTAGCATTTAATGGTGACAAAAGCAAGGTGCCCAATCTCGAAATGCCCGAGATACGCCGCCCGATTGTCAGCAATATCCGCCGCTGCATCAAGGCGGTGAGTGGCTATCTGCACAACGCTGAGGACTATAGCGTGCTGACTGATTCGCAGGGCCACCTGCGCGTGAATCTACCCACCGAATTGGTGGACGTGCGTGAATATGCCGATGGCGACCCCCACGAAGTGCCAATGGTGACTTCCGACGTGTTTGAACGTGTCAAGGGGGTGAGGGAGGAGAAATGAAAGAGGAGAGAGGAGAGAGGAGAGAGGAGTTGAAAGTTGAGAGAGTAGAGTGGAGGGAGGAGGGAGGAGAGTGGAGAGAATTTTCCACGTATCGCGCGTATCACATGTATTTTTAGTTTTTACCACGAATGATTAGTTTTTACCACGAATCTACACAAATCGACACGAATTTTCATTGGTCAACCACATTCCGCAATGTCCACCTGAGATAACCCCCTCCCCGCCTGGCGGCGGTACTCCCCCTGACTCAGAGGGAGAAAGACGAGCGACGTTAGGAGCGGAGGGGGTATGCAAAAAGGAGTCTGCAAAAGTGATATATCAACGAAGTAGAGTCAGAAACCTAATCTCCACAAATAAATATACAGATGTATGCATCTATATTAATAAATTTATCTACTATATTTGTGCCATAATATAACAAAC
>JAGKTZ010000013.1 GCA_021153165.1 Prevotellaceae bacterium | reverse complement strand
GTCTATACATATATATTATATTATCCTTGTGTAGTTGCCTTTGGGCTTCGGCACAAACATCCGTTCCGCCCCAATACATCCACGGCGATAGCATTGTGATGTGGAGTCCGGATGGTAGTGATTTTCGCAGTTTGGGTTTGCATGTTGATCCTACGTTGACGAGTCGCAACTACTCAGAAACAAATGTTTCCACAAAGGAGCGCAAGAGGATAGACGACTATTGGACAGACGAGGTGTGTGGGCAGATGGATATAGTGGGAGGGTTTCCTCCTGACAAGAAACGATGCTGCCCACCCAACGCTAGTAAATCCGCACAAGTTGCGGCCTATAAATTCCTTGACGACCCCCAAGCCAAATACTTCGATGCCGTGGAGCGCATTCTGATGAATGGTGCGATGCGCGGTGTGTTGCAACCAGGGGGCGGCGAGGAGAAACAAGCATTGGCTCAAACCCTGTGCGACGCCGCTGGTTGGGTGTATGCTACAAGTGAAAGGAACGTTTATCTAAACCTTTTTGTCAATAGCACGGCACGTATTGTCACGGATTCGCTACGTATGATCGTGGACCAAATGACTTCGCTTCCTCATGACAATAGAGTGAAGATTCGCATCTCTGGTTTACCACGTGGCAAGTATCCCTTTACATTAAAAATACGCATCCCAGATTGGGCAGTAGGAAGGAACGGCTATTCTCAAAGGTTCGCCTTTGTGGAGCAAGGAAAGCGAACCTTTCCCATCTATATCAACGGCCGAGAAGAAGATGTGCTGACCGAGAATGGCTATATGGTGATTCATCGCAAATGGAATAGCGGAGACGAAGTCTTCTTCGACTTGCCGATGGATATACGTGTCTTGAGAGTCAAGGAGGGTACTGGGCAAATGCGAGGTGTAGTGGCTTTTCAGCGTGGTCCCTGGATGTATAGCGCCGAGGGTGTGCCTCCTAGTACCTATTGTGTAGCCCTTCGCTCTCCGCAGATAGACGAAAATCTCACAGCTGGTGGTAATGTGCGGTTGCGCATTGATGCTTATAGCACGACAGATGTGTCAGTCGATGCGCCAACACCAGATGCTACTCTATATGCCGTGCCGTTTGTGGAAAGAGGTGGCTGGGTGTGGTGGCCCGAATAGCGCTGATGGCACTGCCTTGCATATGGAAAACGTCGGAGGGTATCAAGAAAATGTATTTCGGATTGTTAAAAAAATATGTCCAATTCACTTTTTTGATAGACTTAAATCGTGCAAAAAGATTTGCTTAACAAAAAAAGCGCTAAATTTGCATGTGAAAAATAAAAAAATAGCATACTTTACATATAAATACGCCAATGCAGTCTTTATTCAAACAAATTTTATTCATTGTAGCCTTGTGCTTCAGCCTTACACTTTCCGTTTTTGCACAAGACTCGAAAAAGACATTCACTCTTGTGATTGATGCTGGACATGGTGGCCATGATCCTGGCGCTGTGGGCAAGGTGGCGCAAGAGAAAACGATAAATCTAAACGTTGCGTTGAAATTTGGTAATTTGGTTAAAGAAAATTGCTCGGATGTAAAGGTGATTTACACACGTAGTAAAGATGTATTTATCCCCCTGCAAGAACGTGCAAATATTGCTAATCGCAACAAAGCTGATTTGTTTGTCTCTATTCACACTAATGCGGCGCCTAGGGGAAACAGTGCAAGTGGTACAGAAACTTATACACTGGGGATGGCACGTGCAGGCGAAAATTTGGCAGTAGCAAAACGAGAAAATGCTGTAATTACCCTAGAAAAAAATTATAAGGAAACGTACGAGGGCTTTGATCCCAATTCGCCAGAAAGTTACATCATATTCGAGTTGATGCAAGACAAAAATATGAAGGAAAGCGTCAACTTGGCTAAGCATGTGCAGCAGCAGTTTAAAAATCATGCACAACGTAGATCCAGGGGGACAGGCGTTTATCAAGCAGGTTTCTTGGTGCTTCGTCAGACTTCGGCTCCCTCTATCTTGACGGAATTGGGCTTTATTTCAAATAGCGAAGAAGAGGCATTTTTGGCATCGGATAAAGGGCAAATTGTTATGGCACAAAGTCTATATAATGCTTTTGTCAACTATAGAAAGTCGCAAAATAAAAACTATAAGGCGCCGTCTCAAATAACTGCGGTTGATCAACAAAATGCTGCTACAATTTCAACGACAGAAAAAACGCAATCCAAAGATACATTGACAGCTGTTGCTGGTACGAATCGGCCCACTGTGCAAAGAGTAAGTACTGCCCCCAGAAATAATAAACCCACAGAAGGAGCATCACTTGTAGAAGAAAAAGCTCCTCTTCATTCTGTTTCTCAAAGAGTAGTGGAGGTTGAAGCAGCGACGACAAAGTCTGAACAAACAAGTGTGCAGTCGACAAAAACGACAGAGATAGATACCTCGAAACCTACGTTTAAAGTGCAAATTACAATGAATGCTAAAAAAATGTCTGCTGATAGTCCTGAATTTAAAGGTCTAGCACCTATTGAGTGCTATGTGGATGGTGGTAACTATAAATACACTTACGGTGCGACTAATAACTATAGTGAGGCTCAGCGTATCCAAGTTGAGGCAAGAAAGAAGTTCCCACAGGCTTTTGTAGTAGCGTTTATAGATGGTAAACGTGTAAACTTGTTTGAAGCGATAAAACTTTCTAAAAATAAATAATCTGAACCCATAGAATTAGAGATAAGAAGAATAATGATAAGCAGCAGCAAGTGGGCTTATGAAAAGAGCTAGTGCTGCAGCAATGTGTGATTATAATTTTAAAAAAACACTGATAAACGAATAGTGTAAGATGAAATGGTTTACTAAAGAATTAAAGATAGCATTGGCTACTATTGTGGCTGGAATATTTGTATATGTAGGTATTAACTTCTTGAAAGGCATCAACCTCTTTCAGTCAAATAATACATATTTTGTAAAATTCAAAGACGTCAACGGATTGGTAGTGTCAAATCCTGTGTTAGTAAATGGGTACCCAGTCGGTGTCGTGCGTAATATACATTATGACTACAAACTAGCAGAATATGTGGTTGTTGAAATAGAAATTAACGACCAAATGCGTATCCCCGTCGGTACAACTGCTGAATTGGATAGCGAGCTGATGGGTGGAGTCAAAATGCTCTTAAACCTTGGGGCAAATCCAACTCAGCACATTGAGCAGGGAGACACGCTGGTGGGGATGCCTGGAAGCGGAGCTATGGCACAGTTGCAAAATGCATTGCCAGACGTTCTTGCTGTCTTGCCAAAACTTGATTCAATTGTTACTAATATCCAAAATATTACAGCAGATCCATCTTTGATGCAAACGCTTCGTAATGCCGAGCAACTTACAGCTCAACTCAATACTTCCGCTCAGCAGCTTAATGACTTTTTGGGTAATGACCTGAAGTCGATGTCTGTGAAATTGGATAATACCTTAGGGAACGCAGAGACATTCTCCAAAGAGTTGGCTACATTAGATCTGCAAAAGACGATTAATAGTGTAGACCAAACTTTGGCAGATGTTAAAACATTCTCGACCAATTTGAATACTTTTACTACAAATCTCAACAATACTGCATTAGAATTGGATCGTAAGATTAATGGTAAGGACAATTCGCTCGGTCTCCTCCTCAATGATCGCTCGCTCTATGATAATATCAATAGTACCATAGCAGATGCCGACTCTTTGGTAATCGATTTAAAAGCGCATCCTAAACGCTATGTACATTTCTCCGTATTTGGACGGAAGGAAAAATAATTGAGCAGAGCAGAGTAACCCTTGTTGGGTTAGGATAGAATGATACAAAGCACCTTGCTGTATAAACGGCAGGGTGTTATTTGTTTATGTTGTGTGATGAGATGTGTTAGGATGTAGTATGTAAATAGAATTAAGTTAACATAATGATAGGATAGGGTGAGTTGCTGTGATTTTTTTGAATTATTTTAGGCAATAAAGGTTGGTTGATTCAGAAAAAAAACAGAACTTTGTATCCCCTTAACACCTTGTTTTATGATGATAGATTGGTGAAGAGGTCTTTTATACAATAAAAATAATCACTCAATGGACCAACAGGCAGTAGGCATGTGGAATAAATGCTTGGCTTATATCAAATCCAAGCTGGCGGCACAGGAGTATGATACCTGGTTTGCTGCGTTAGAGTTCGTTGCCCTAAAAGGCAATGCACTCACAATAAGTGTGCCTACTAAGTTTGTGAGTGAATATATAGGTGAACATCATGCAGAAATGGTACGCTCAGCTTTGCAGCATAGTTTTGGCGCAGATGTCTATTTAGTATGGCAAAATGCTGAACAGATGGCTGAGGTGAAGCGTAGGGCTGAACAAAAAGAGCAGATGTTGGCAAAAAATAGTGTGGGAGCAGTGCAGATGGATAGACCTAATCTTGATCCTCAATTGAATCCGCACTACACATTCACAACTTTTGTTGAGGGGAAAAGCAATAAGTTGGCACGCTCTGTGGCATTAGCTATTGCAGAAAATCCAGGACAGAGTACCTTTAATCCTTTCTTCCTATACGGTCCTTCGGGGGTGGGTAAGACTCACTTGGTAAATGCAATTGGTGTACATCTTAAAAAGATGCATCCCGAGAAGCGTGTGTTATTTGTCTCTGCGCATGTATTCAAACTACAATATACTGAATCTGTGCGAAAGAATACGACAAATGACTTTATGAATTTCTATCAATCCGTAGAAGTTCTAATCATAGACGATATACAGGAAGCAACAACGCTACGTACCCAACAAACCTTTTTCCATATATTCAACCACCTACAACAGAATGGCCGTCAGATAATCATTACTTGTGATAGGCCACCTGCGCTCTTTGAAGGTATAGAGGAGCGTATGCTGACACGTTTTAAATGGGGTATGATTGCAGAATTGGAGAAGCCTGATACCGCCTTAAGACGAGATATTTTGACAGCAAAGGTGAAACGAGATGGTCTGTCTTTCCCTAGAGAGGTAATACAATATATATCGCAAAATGTGGAGAGCAGTGTGCGTGAGTTGGAGGGTATTATCAATTCGATAATGTTGTACTCGTTGGTAGAAGATTGTGATATAAATCTGCAACTGGCTGCGAAGGTTGTGGAGCGAGCTATCAACTTGGAGAAAAAGGATATGACCATCGAAAGTATAACCAATACGGTGGCAAAGTACTATGGTGTGAAAGTAAAGGAGCTATATGGTAAAAGCAGGAAACAGCTGATTGTTGTGGCACGTCAAGTAGCGATGTATCTTTCGCATAAATATACTCAAACAGCCTATAAACAAATAGGTAGGGTGTTTGGTGGACGTGATCACTCCACGGTGATACATAGTTGTAATATTGTAGCTAGTCGTATCACTGCTGATAAAGATTTTAGGCACGAAGTGGAGAGTGTCGAAAGTCTTTTGAAAAAATAATTTTAAATGAGATGAAGAATATTGTATTTTTTCTATTGGTGATCACAACTATAATGGCTTGTCATCCAGAAGATAGATCTGGTGAACAACCTTTTAAGCCAGAGGTGGCTAATGGGACTTATGAATTGTTAGGTGATAGCTGCCGTTTGTATGGTGTGATACTTTCTTCGCTCAACAGCGATGTGTTGGGATGTGGATTTTTCTATGGTAATGATACACTCAGAGTGCAAGCTATTGCTGATAGTGTCTCTACAACATTTTCGGTAGTTACACAATCGCTATTGCCTGGTGATTATTATGCTATCGCTTTTGCAGAGAATGGTATGGGACGTTCGACTGCGCCTGATACAATACTTTTCACGATTGAATAGTGAGGTAAATATTGAGCGTAGAGTGAAGAAGAAATAAAAAAAGTTTAGTCTATTGTCTTTATATTAGTATAATAGTGTTTGGCTATTATTCATAGAAACGAGCAGATTGTAGCCTACGTTGGGCCGTCAGTAGGTGTGAACTCTATTCTTGTGATGTTTTTTGTGGCATCTGTGATGGCAATACGTTCATCTGGTCTTTCACCAACTAACCAAAGTATCTTTTTTTCGTCAGTTATGACCATAGCTCGTCGTTTATCTATAATAGAGTAATGCAGGTTGGTCAAATAGTCACTCACCAGTTTTGAACCTTTCATGCCAAAGGGATGAAAGCGGTCGCCATTGATGATTGTGCGTACTGATAGATTTCCCTCTACTTTGTCAGCATCAATACAGCAAATTGTTGATTCCTTTGGTATTTCTGTTAATGAGAAATGATCTGTTTTTTGGATATTAAGTGTGCCATAGGGTAGCTTTATATAGCCCATCTCGGGAAGAGGTGTAGGTGGAAGAGGTGTAGGGATAGGAGTAACGAGAATGCTGTCTCGGTGTAAAGTTGCGATATGTGATTCGTTTTGGAATGTCGCACCAGTGGAGCATTTCAGATTTTTGAATATCATCTCGATCTCTGATGCCTTAAAGTGATATTCTGACAAAACTTCATGTAGAATAGTATGGGCTGATGGGTGTCTCAATAATTGGGGGATATCCACGGTGATACCATCCTGCGAGTATTTGCAAATTAATTCCTTTGCTTGTTTCAAACCTATTTCATATAAATATAAGGCTTCTGAAAGTCGTGTCGTGGTATTGTGTAGTGTTTGTGCAATCGATGGATTGATACTTTTAAGCTTAGGTAAAATGTCGTGGCGAATAAAATTGCGCTTGTAATGTGTATCTGCATTAGTGCTATCTGTGGCAAATTCAATGTTTCGTAGATTTAAGAATTGCTCAATTTCTCTTCGGCTAATATCTAATAGTGGGCGGAAGACATAGCCATTCAGATATTTCATGCCAGTTAGACCTCGTAAACCAGTACCACGGGATAGGTTCAGTAATAACGTTTCGGCATTGTCGTCTTGATGATGTGCCACAGCAATGCCACAGCAATTCATCTCTTGTCTCAATTCTTCAAACCACGAATAGCGTAATTCGCGAGCTGCCATTTCGATGCTAATGCCTTTTTGGATAGCATAGGCTTCTGTTTGAAAGTGGTTCAGGTGTAATCGTATTCCCCACTGGTCGCAAAGTCGTTGCACAAGTGCCTCGTCGCAGTCGCTCTCTGTGCCACGCAGATGAAAGTTGCAATGCGCGGCTTCTACTTGATATCCCAATTGTAGCAAAATGTATGCCAGTGCCACACTGTCACATCCACCGCTGAGCGCTACCAATATTTTGGCAGGTGGCGCTGGTAAATGATGTTTTTGAATGGTGTGTAATACTCTTTGCAGCATATATTTATATATGTATTAATGCAAGAGGAAAATATGCAATATGGGGCCTAATCTTGATTAGTATAGTCAATAGGATACACTCACTGCTAGGCCTAATGCTTTCACTCGTTGAGCTATGTTGTCGAGTTCTTCTGGGGTGGCTTTGCAGAGTCCACTCAGTGGCGTCTCTCTGTCGATAGTGTAGATCATGACTTGCTGAGGAGCAATCTTGCTCAAGGCCTCAAGCCATGGGGTTACATATTCGTCGCCAGTATTGTCTACACTTACGCCACCGCATTCGCCTTTCATGAATAGTGTCTGTATGATACATTTCCCTTCATACTGGCATATCGTCTCGATGATTTTGCCGATATCATAGGAACCGACAGGGCGGTCTACCAACTGGATATAGCGTGGGTCGACAGTGTCTAATTTTAATATATTGTTGTCGACCTTCAGAAGAGCTTTTTTAACTTCTGGTAAGTGTGCTCTCGTGGCATTGCTCAGTACAGAGACTTTGGCTTGCGGACAATACATATTGCGCAAACGGATGGTGTCATCGATGATGGCTGCAAAGTCGGGGTGTACTGTTGGCTCACCATTGCCAGCAAAGGTAAGGACGTCAGGTACACACCCCTCGGTGTCGCGCATGTATCGCAGACGTTGCTCTAATTCGCGTGCCACTTCCTCTCTCTCTGGGCGTCTGCTTTTGGGGCGAAAATCTGCATTCAACCCGCATTCGCAATAGATGCAATCAAATGTGCAAATCTTGCCATCTGCAGGCATTAAGTTGATGCCTAACGAAATACCCAGTCGACGACTGCGTACGGGGCCAAAGATGGGAGAGGGGTAGAGTAGGGTAGACATGATTAGGTGGGTCTGATTGATAAAATGAAAAAGCCTCCCAAGAGTGGGAGGCTCTGTGTTCATTGTAAGTTGCGAGGTAGATATTATGCCTCCTTCTTAGCAGAAGAAACGCGACGTTCTTTGATGCGAGCCTTCTTACCAGTGAGTTCACGGAGGTAATACAACTTAGCACGGCGTACTTTACCATACTTGTTCACTTCGATCTTTTCGATATTTGGTGATTCAAGTGGGAAGATACGTTCTACACCTACTGTACCAGACATCTTGCGTACAGTGAAACGCTTCTTGTCGCCATGACCTTGGATTTTGATAACAACACCACGGTACAACTGTACACGTTCCTTGTTACCTTCGACGATTTTGTATGCTACGGTGATAGTGTCTCCAGCACGGAATTCTGGGTGCTGCTTGCCAGTAGCATAAGCTTCTTCAGCAATTTTAATTAAATCTTGCATTGTGATTTTGATTAATAATTGTTTGTACGTCCCAGCCCAGCATACGCGCGGAACACTGATTGCGCCAGCGGCTGAGCGGAAAAGCGGTGCAAAGTTAATACATTCTATTTGAATGACAAAGCCTTTCTTTCTTTTTTATATATGTGTGCTCACATTGCTGGGTGCAATGACAAGCGTGCTCGTCATTCTTTGTGTCATATTGTTTATGGAGGTGTATAAAAAGAGATATTTTGTTACTTTTTCTATTTTTTAAGGCTTATTGTGATATGTGAATTAAATTATTCCTTATCTTTGCATTCGTGATAATAAAGATTATTTACTAACTAATAAAACAATATCGAATTATGAAAAAGATTATGATGTTTGCCTTTGCGGCAATGTTGGCTCTCGGTGTAAGTGCACAATGTCCTCAAAAGAAATGTGAAGGTAAGTGCCCACAAAAGACAGAGTGCAAGAAGGATTGCAAAAAGGACTGCAAGAAAGACTGCAAAAAGCAATGCGATGGCAAAAAGAAAGATTGCAAGAAGCAATGCGATGGTAAGAAGAAAGGTTGCTGCAAGAAGTAATTACACTTTCAAATATCTGTATAATGTAGGCTTAGCGTATTTTAACGTTAAGCCTATTTTTGATAAAAAATGGTGTGACATTTAAGATATATTAAGAAAATGCTTGGGTGTATAAAAAGAAATTCATACTTTTGCGAAGATGAAACCTCTGTGTTGATAATTAACGATTATAATTTCTAAAAATTAATATTACGATGAAAAAATACTACTATCTAAACTCTGCGCAACAACAGATGGGACCAGTGTATGCTGATGAATTTCCACGTTTGGGACTGACTGGTGAAACATTTGTGTGGTGTGAGGGTATGCCTAATTGGGTTAAGGCGAATCAGGTGCCCGAGATACTCCCTTATCTCAACGGTCATTCACCAGTCTATGGTGGTGGAGCATCTTATGGCAACGCCAATAGTGCTGCTCCTTCTAAACCGCAGCCTCCCTGTCCCGACAATTATTTGGTGTGGAGTATCCTCAGTACAGTCTTCTGCTGCTGGCCGATAGGTATTGTGGCTATTATAAAATCTGCAAAGGTGAATAATCTGTGGACTCAGGGTTATTATGAACAGGCTCAAAATACGGCAAACGAAGCCAAGAAATGGTGTATCGTCAGTGCTGTGTCTGCTATCGCCTTCATGATTTTTTACATCGTATTCGTTGTAGCGTTGGGAGCAGCGAGCGCACTTTGATCTTAAGTAATGCGCAAGCAAAGTATTATTGTTGCAATCATTATTCTATCAATAGGGGGCGGACTTTATATGTTCGACCCTGTTCAATATACCCTCATGCCTAAGTGTATGTTTAAGGTGATGACGGGCTGGAGTTGTCCAGGCTGCGGATTGCAACGCGGAATTCACGCTTTGCTGCACGGGCATTTGTTTGAAGCCCTTTCCTACAACTATTTCTTTATTTTGTCCATTCCCTACGCCCTGGCACTGTGCTTAGAGCGTTTCTTCTTGCCTACGCAGGTCGCTTTGCGGTGGCGTAGTGTCTTGGAGCATCGCTGTGCGATATGGACGTATGTCGTTGTCTATTTTATTTGGTGGGTGTTGAGAAACTTATTGGGAATTTGAGCTGTGTGTGCTCTTAAACAGATTGGCGACAGACTTTCAATTTTTTTGAGAGTCTGTTGTTCTTATAAACGAGATGGTTTGCGCTTGGATTTGTGATATGCATCAAATGCCGCTGTTAGACCTTTTTCTCATGGATTGTTTTGAAGGCAAACTATAATAGATGTTGTCAAAATTTTTCGCAAATAATAGGGGGTATATTTGCATATTTTCTGACAATTTGGAGCAGTGCCTGCAAATACGTCATTCTTGGGATAGTTGTTTTTGCCCGTTTTGGGGGTGTTTGTGGTGCTTTTTGGCTGCACTAACTGCCATTTTTGGCTATTTCTTGGTATTTTCTTGTTGTCAAATGTCCTTACTTTTTTCAAAAAAGACAAGGGAGAGTGAGAAAAACTCAAGACTTTTTTAAAATTTCCTTAGACCTTTTTCTGTTTTGCCTTTATCTTTTTCTACCTCATCCTATCTTTGCTCAATTTTCTCACTTATCTGAAGACTTTGATTTGTCAAAATTTTTCGCATTTTTTGAATATAAAAATTGGGATGAAGTTTTTGCTTTTACTTCACCCCAATTCGGTTTATTTTTGTCACGCTTTTTCTTGGCGTTTGTTAGGCATTAATAATTGTTCCACCATCCCTCGCGATTGTGGAAGATGATGTCTTTGTCATTCTGACGTTTGTTTTTGCTGATGAAGGGGATTTGATAACCTACACCAAATTCGATCATCTCGGCGATGTGATAGTGCGTCTTTGCCAAGG
This sequence comes from Prevotellaceae bacterium, assembly GCA_021153165.1. GTDB lineage: Bacteria > Bacteroidota > Bacteroidia > Bacteroidales > Bacteroidaceae > Alloprevotella. The sequence goes on along the minus strand of JAGKTZ010000013.1, from coordinate 23,119 downwards.
CTTGTACGTAGAGATTGTCCCATACACGACATTTCACACCAAAGCGAATGTAGTTCCAGGCTTCGTCTGATCCTGCACCCTCTCCTTTATAAAACAATGGACGCTTGCCATAGCCATAGATGGGGTGGTCGCTATTGTAGCAGTGGCGTGCAGGGTTGTACAGGTAGATACCCCAATCCACCATAGCCGTCACTCGTCCAAACTGCAACTCGTTATTCAAGCTCACACCGGCACGAATTTTGTCGCGCTGCTTATAGGTGATGTCTGTGCGGAACAGGCCGCGGTTCGATTCAGCTCCGATAGCGTCGTTGAAGAAGACATCTGCACCCAAGCCGACACCATACCAATTGGTCACATTGTAGATAGCACCAGCATGAAAGGTCGAGATGAAGAAATTCTTCTCGTCTGCCATATCTGCATTCTGCGATCCCACAGCGCCTGTGATGTTCAGACTCCATCTGTAGGGCAGGCTGGGGAAACGGATGGGCTCCTTCTCCTTTTCCGGATTGACCGTAGCGATGGCACCGATGCCGCCATACAGGATATTAGCCCCCTTGTTGGGTTCCTTTATTCGACCATTGCTCATGTGTGCAAAGCCTAATTCTGCATTTAGCGCGATGTTGCGACTGATCGGGAAATTGAAGTTCAACCCACCTGTCAGATAGGCATTCAGGTTCGAACCAAAGGTGTAGTTGGCAGTAGGGTCATCGGTGTCAGTGTCCAATGTGTTGGTCCAATAACTTTCTGTGCAATACCCCAAACCAGCAGCCAACTTGATGCCCAGTTCTACATGCTCCCTGCGCAAGCAGTTCAGCACGATATAGGGGTATATCGAGACGGTGTGTCCCATCACCTTGTCGCCCATATCCATATAAGTGATACCCACACCTGCTGTCGAATTGTTCAGGTATTGCTGCCACGGACGCTGTTGTGACGAGGGTAATTCAAATCCCAGATTGACACCCGATGGCAGCGTGGGATTGATGATCTTCATATTGTGATGCTTGTCCAGATAGTCGCCCACGAATGGTTGCACCTTTACGGAAAATCTGTCGTTTCCCGCTTTGTAGTATTGCGCCAGGGCCGCGTTTGCACAGAGCACTGCACCCAGTGCCAGGATGATAAGACGTTTCATGCCGTATGTGTGATAATGTGTAGATTAGGGGATATGATATGATGTAAAATAGAGTTGCAAAGATATAAAATTATCAAATACATTCAGCCTCAGATTTCTCTCGCAGTGCGCATTATGGTCTGCTTGTCCCCTAAATTGCTATCTACACATTGTATTTTTCCATGCAAAAGTATATCCACGCACTGCCTCGCAGATCAAACCGAGATTTTTGTTTTGAAAAAGGGGTAAGAAAAAAAGGTTAGACCTTGTTGAAAAAAAGTCTAACCTTTTTGAAATTTCGCGACGCCTCGTTGAAAAAAGGTTTAGGTTTTTTTCTAAGACCTTTTTAGGATGTCAAATTCGGGTGGGGTGGGTCAGTTTTTTCTACACTTGACGCATGCCCAGCCCTCCATATCGCGCACGTCGACCAGGGCAAGTCCGCACGCCTCGGCTTTAGCCACGATTTTCTCGACATCCTGGGTGTAGAAACCGCTCATGTAGATGTCTGCGCCCTGCTTCATGCGTGCGGCATAGAGGGGCAGGTCGGACAGGAGGATGTTGCGGTTGATATTGGCAATGACCAAATCAAAGGGGCCCTTGTCTGCCAATGCCGAGGCGTCACCCAGGTGGACGTCGATACCATCAATGTGATTGAGGGCTATATTTTCGAGCGAATTTTTTACGCACCATTCATCATTATCTATGGCCACACAGTGCTTTGCGCCTCGCATACGTGCCAGGATAGCCAGGATACTTGTGCCACAGCCCATATCCAGCACTTCGAGGTCCTGCATATCATCATCAAGGATACGACCGAGCATTTGTGCCGTAGTGGCATGATGACCTGTACCAAAGGACATGTGGGGGTCGATAGTGATGCGATATTCTGCATCGGGCACATCGCGGTGGAAGGTGCCTGCTACGACACAGCGGTCGCTCAGGATAAGTGGCTGAAAGTAGTTCTTTTCCCACTCTTCGTTCCAGTCTTTGTCCTCGGCCTCGCACATCGTGTACGATACCTCGACATCGGGCAGAGGGAATGCGGCGATGACTTCATCGAGTGCTGCTTTGTCGAAAGTATCGGTCTGAATGTAGGCTTTGAATAGGTCTTCGCCTGACAGCACCTGGAACTCTGGACTTTCGGGATTTTCACTGCCTGGGCATTTCTCCCACTCCAGGGCGTCGGGACGAACGAAACTGTCAAAACCAATGCCTGCAAGGAGGCCGGAAAGTATATCTTCGGCCACATCGGAAGTGGGGGTGGTGGTGAAAGTAAATTCTAGGTATTTCATATATTGTACTTATTTTAATGAGTTGAGTGTTATGGCTTAAGTTTAATGGATTAGTTGAAAAAATTAATGCCTGATGCGCCACTCGTTGGGATACATATTATTGGCGCGGTTACCCAGGTTGTTGACAAAGCCCAACCTTGTTCCCTCGAAGGCTACCACAACGTATCCACGAGGCACTTCGGGAGGCAGGACTATACTTTCCCTACGCAAATAGCAGAGGGCTTGTTCGAGTGAAAGCTCGACTATGGGAAAGGCGTCGGCGGACAATTCTGTGGAGAGAGCGAGTGTGTGCTCGGGAATATATTTCTTTCCTCGCTCTGCTGCCAAAGGGATGCCCACTTGCAGGGTGGCTACGCACGAGGCTATGCGATAGACGTCCTCGAACAGGGATTGGCGAACGGCTACGACGTGCTCGGGATCAGGATTGAATATTTTGAAATCCTGAGCATGGGTTAGCCATTTTGAAACCTCCTTGGCACCCTTTGCCACCTTGTCCTTGGCATGTTTACCCTGCTTCACTTTCTTGGGCAAGGCGGATGGCGAGGTCTTGCGAAGCAGGGCAAGGAAAAAACCTTCACCTTGTGTCTTGTGAGGAAAAAAATGATATACGGGCAGGTCGCGGCCTGTGGTGTCGCCCACGATATGCCACTCCTTGGGCACATCAATCTTCACTAACTCGGCACCCAGTTCCTGGCAGATACGATGGACGTTGTCCTCGTCCTCGCTGCGATTGTAGGTGCAAGTGCTATAGACGAAATAGCCGCCTTCGCGCAGCGTGTCCCAGATTTGCTCGATGATTTCCCAACTGCGTGCTGCACACATTTCAACGCACTCGGGGCTCCATTGCTCTACTGCGCCCTCGTCCTTGCGGAACATTCCTTCGCCCGAGCAGGGCACATCGGTCGCTACGACGTCAAAGAAACCCTTGAGCGAAGCAAATTCGTGCGGGAAAGCACTTGTAACAACGACATCTGGATGTCCCCACTTCGACAAGTTCTCCGCGAGGATTTGTGCACGCTGTCGCATGGGTTCGTTGGCGACTAGTAGCGCGCCATCGTCCATCAATGAGCGCCACAACGTACTCTTTCCGCCTGGGGCCGCACACAGGTCCAACACCCTTTGGGGAGAAAATGCCATGGCACGAAAGGCTTGCTCGATAAACATGGAAGAGGCTTCCTGGACGTAGAAGGCGCCGCCATGCAAATGAGGGTTTTGCGTGAAGGCTGGGCGTTGGGGCAAATAGAGCCCCCTGTCGCACCAGGGCACAGGAGTCGTATCAGCAAATACAGGACCAGGCTTGCAGGGATTCAGACGAACGCTGACGGGAGCAACACCTTCCAGCGCATCAATTAGACATGCTGTCTCGGCCTCGCCTATGAGCATCTGCATTTGCTGTTGAAATTGTGAGGATATCTTTGCCATAATATTTATTATCTTTGAAATAAATTTCCAAGATACTTCCGCTCGCTGTGAAAAATATCAAAGTAACTTCGTATTTCTCGCTCGCTTACTCGTATCTTGGCAAAAATACACATTTATTGCGATATGTCGTTTGTTAACGAAGTAAAAAACTATCCGCACATTATCAATTACCCAAAGAAAAATACTAACTTTGCAAAGTACGAAATATTTGAGACGGCAGACCTATAGTCTATCGTCTCCCTTGAGTTGTATAAATACGTATTAAAATATAAAAAGTCCATGAAACAATATCTCGACCTACTCGACCGTATCCTGAACGAAGGTGCTGTGAAAGGCGACCGTACAGGTACGGGGACGCTGAGCGTATTCGGTCATCAGATGCGATTCAATCTGCAAGAAGGTTTTCCATTGCTTACTACGAAACAATTGCACTTGAAGTCTATCATCCACGAACTGTTGTGGTTCCTCAAGGGTGACACCAATGTGAAATACCTTCAAGACAACGGCGTACGCATTTGGAACGAGTGGGCAGACGAAGATGGTTCGTTGGGACATATCTATGGCTATCAATGGCGCTCTTGGCCCGACTATGATGGAGGTTTCATTGACCAAATCTCGCAAGCCGTCCACGATATCAAGCACAACCCCGACTCACGCCGTATCATCGTGTCGGCATGGAATGTGGCGGATCTGAAGAAAATGAATCTGCCTCCCTGCCATTTGCTCTTTCAGTTTTATGTAGCAGATGGAAAGTTGTCTTTGCAACTCTACCAACGTTCGGCAGACACCTTCCTGGGGGTACCATTCAACATAGCAAGTTACGCACTATTGCTCATGATGATGGCACAAGTCTGCGGTTTGGAACCAGGAGAATTCGTGCACACCACAGGCGACACCCACTTGTATCAAAATCACCTGGAACAGGCACGTTTGCAACTCAGTCGCGATCCGCGCCCCTTGCCCCGCATGGTGATTAACCCCGATGTGAAAGATATTTTTGACTTCAAATTTGAAGACTTCAAGTTGGAAGACTACAACCCTCACCCACATATCAAAGCACAAGTGAGCGTGTGATTTTAGGACTTTATATAATATAAACTATGTTGACATTAATTTGTGCTTTGGCACAGAATCGTGCCATTGGCTTTGAAAATAAATTGCTCTACCACCTCAGAGCAGATTTGCAACGCTTCAAGGCGCTGACTACAGGCAACACGATCATCATGGGGCGTAAGACTTTTGAATCCTTGCCCAAGGGAGCGTTGCCTAATCGCCGCAATCTGGTTCTGACACGTAATCAAGAGTGGTCGGCACCAGGCGTCGAGGTCTTTTCGTCTCTCGAAGAAGCCCTAAATGCTTGCGAAGTGGATGAAAAAGTCTTTGTGATAGGTGGAGAGAGTGTATATGCTGAGGCACTCCCCTTGGCAGATATGCTATGCTTGACACATATTTTGGATACACCTAATCAAGCAGATGCTTTCTTCCCAGAATTTAACACCGAAGAATGGGAAAAGGTGAGTGAAGAACAACACGAAGCAGACGAACAAAATGATAAACCCTACGCTTTCGTAGACTATCGCCGCCTGTCATAAGGGTACAAAAAAAGTAAGTACACTCACAGCATACTTACCCAAACAAAATGCGGAGAGAACAGGATTCGAACCTGCGAGACGCTTTTGACGCCTACACGCTTTCCAGGCGTGCCTCTTCAACCACTCGAGCACCTCTCCATTGATGTAGATTCGTGGAAAAAGTTCGTTGAGAACGGATGCAAAGGTACAACTATTTTTTGAAAATCAAATGGTTGCGCTATAAAAAGTTTACGATGGCAACGAAGTCGTCAACACCTGCATTAACAACAAGTCATCCCGTGTTCAAATGATGCACCTTCGATACATATATATAATATTGTTACTTCTCGCCCCTTTGACATCATCGCTTGCACAAACGATTATAGACTTGGAGCGTGGGGGATTGGTGCGTTCGAAGAATGTGGAGGATTATCGCAAGCAGGACCCCTATAAAATCCAAAAGCAACGCGAAGACTCTATCGCCTACAACGATTGCCTGAATCGAGCATTGAATGCGATGTACAGGGATTCGTTGGCAGAAGCAAAGACAATGTTGCATGATGCCCTAAGGCTGCGACCAGAAGCGCCCTCAAACTATATCGTACGTCACTATCTGGCACGAATTGATATGGCAACAGGAGAATTCAGACATGCTGCAGAAATATTAAGCGAACTGCTGAAGCAAAATCCCGAAGACAAAGACGTGCGCCATGAACGTGCGGTGTGTTATCTCGAAGCTGGTAATGCACGAATGGCATTGGAAGATTGTCAAACATTGGTCGACAAATCGTTTGGCCAAAAGGAAAAAGTTCGTGCGCTTTTTCTGCGTGTGGCGGTATATGATGCGCTGCGACTATATCAGCAAGAACGAGAGGACTTGACTGAAATATTGCGTATGGACCCAATAAATCAAAGTGCGTCACTACTCCTTGCGATGAATTATGCAAAATCTGGACAAAATGCTGTTGCTCTGCAAAAGGTGAACGAGTATATTGTGAAATTCCCACAAAGTGCTGAGGGCTATGCTGCTCGTGCCGAGATGGAGGCAAAGCAGGAACAATGGCAATTGGTTAGGGCGGATTACGACAAGGCGGTAGAACTCAATCCTAATGAACCCACATATTACATCGCACGTGCAGGCATCTTAGAGAAAATGGGGCTTACTTCAGCTGCACGCCAGGATAGAGAGAAAGCGCAACAACTTCTAAATAGATAATCTTAGAATTAAAATATATATCATGAAATATTTATTTTCCACGATCTTATTATTTTTACTATACTTCTCATCTCTGCACTTATCGGCTCAAGTGGAAACATTCACGACCTCACCCTTACTGCAATCTGAAGCTCTCTCGGCTACACAGCGAGAGATTCGTGCCGTTTGGTTGACTACTTACAAGGGGTTGGATTGGCCGAAAAGAAAGGCGAATGATAAGGCTGGTATAGAAAGACAGAAGAAAGATTTATGTAAGATATTGGATGAATTGAAGGCGGCGGGAACAAATACCATTTTGTTTCAAGCTCGTACACGTTCGACTACGACTTATCCCTCAGACTACGAACCATGGGACGAGATATTCACTGGTCAACCAGGAAAAAATCCAGGTTACGATCCTTTAGCTTTTGCTGTCCAGGAATGTCACCGTCGTGGCATGGAAATTCATGCTTGGGTTGTATCGTTCCCCATCTGCCATGTTCCTACAGCAAAGCGTTTGGGTAAGTCTGCACTACCATCAATACATCCCGAACTCTGTCAAAAGTGTGGTGATGTATGGATGATGGACCCCGGGGTACCTGGCACAGATAAATATTTAGCTAAAATTTGTAGTGAGATTGTTAGTAAATACGACGTAGACGGCGTTCATCTAGATTATATTCGCTACCCAGAAAAGAGCATCTCGTTTGATGATAAGAAAACCTATGCTAAATATGGCAATGGCAAGAACAAATCGGCTTGGCGTCAAGAGAATGTAACACGTTGCGTACGCGAAGTCAGTAGTGCAGTAAAGGCGATTAAACCTTGGGTGAAGATGAGCTGTTCGCCAGTAGGAAAGTATGCCGACCTGCCTCGTCAAAGCAGTATGGGATGGAATGCTCGCGATGCCGTGTCTCAAGATGCCATTCTGTGGTTGAACAAGGGATATATGGACATACTCTTCCCAATGATGTATTTTGATGGAAAACATTTCTATCCCTTTGCTGCCGACTGGGTAGAACAAGCTAATGGCAAACCCGTCATCCCTGGATTGGGCATCTACTTCTTGAATAACCGCGAGCGTGGATGGCCACTCAATGTGATTCGTCGCCAGATGTACTACACCCGACTTTTGGGCACAGGAGGTGTCGCCTATTTCCGTTCTAAATTTTTTACGGATAATGAGAAGGGGTTGTATGATTTTACAAAAGAAGACTTTTGGCGAGATGAAACCCTGTTGCCTGCGATTGATGGTGCAAAGCGTCTGCCAGATGCACCATCCAATTTGAGAATATCACAACATGGGCCAACAATTCGTTTGGCTTGGAGTAATGTAAAATCTGATTTTGCAGAGCGTCCCACTGTATATAATGTTTATGCATGTCCCACTGATACATTCTCAACTTCTGCCGCAAAACGCATTGCCACACGACTGACATGTCCATCTTTTGATTATACTCCTGCATTGCCCACAGCTTTGCATCAAACGTTTTATGTTACATCAATGGACGCTTTTGGTAATGAAAGCGTGCCAGTTGGCTTTACAAACGAACAGATGCAGTGTGAAGGTAATTATTATTACACGAATGGGATGATTAACGTACCCGAAGTAGATGGTCTTGAGCAACTCGTTCTTTATGATATTACAGGTCGTAAGGTCATGCAGACAATGTACGATTTGAAATTAGATCTTACAAACCTTTTGGCAGGAGCATATATGCTCAAGGGAATTAATGGGGATAAGAAAGAACTTCTCCTGTTGCGCATATGGAAAATGTAATAAACATTTTAAATCTCACACTCTAAGTTTGCAGAGTGTGAGATTTTTTAGTCTCAAACAAGTATGTAGGCAGCACTCATTTCAAATTCATTATAGCCAAGGACATTCTTTTGACAGAAAAGCACAGGTACTTTATCTCTTTATACAGACACAAATTAAGTATAGGAAATCTCAAAAGCATATAATATTAATGTTGCTCAAAAAAAGGTAAGACCTTGTAAAAATTTCGCGACGCCTCGTTAAAATTATCCCAGGCTTTTTTTCAACAAAGTCTAGGCTTATTTCTCGTGCGAATATTTAGGATATTTTATCCATCAGCACACACGTTTAGAGTAAGTAATTTATCAAGTAGGGGATACCAAATAAAAAATAGTCTCACACTAAATCACGCTTGTGTGAGACTGCAAAAAAAGACGCCACTTTGTCAGGGTGACGTCTTTTTACATCTTCTTATCTCGTGTAAATCGTTGGCGCTTGATACAGCGCACCTCTGGGCATTCCACCTACTGGGGGATGACCTGCTGGCATCTGACCACGTCCCATACCACCGGGCATCTGGCCTGGACCTTGCTGTTGGTCACCCTTGCTATTGCCACCCTTGCCACCGCTGAAGATGTTGAGTTTGTAGACGAAGTGAATCATGAAGTAGGAATTGATGGCATTGGTCCACGAGTCCGAACGTTGCATAGCATTGATGACACGTGAGACGTTGCTCTGCTGGCGCAAAATGTCGTAGGCTTGAAGCATGACGACTGCCGAGCGATTTTTGAGGAATGCGTAAGAGATTTGGGCATTCCATAGGAGTTCGTTGGTATTCATCGCTTGGTCGGCGTATCCACGGCGCGAGTTCATACGGATGTCTGTCGATAGCGATAGGCCGAAGTCGAAGTTGAAGTTGGCATTGGCACCATAAGCGAAGTTCCACGTATCCATATTATTATAGGTCTGGAGTGTGGACTGCGAGTGTTGATAGTTCAATGTACCGAGCAGACCGACGTCGAACCACGATGTGCGGTATGAAGCGTTGAGGTTTTCGCCCACACCGACAGTACGTGTGATACTCTTGGCATTGGTGCTTGCTGCATTGGCGAAGAGGCGGTCATAGTCGGCTGGTGTGGGTCGCTGTGGCAATGATATAGCATCGGTCGAATTGACGTAGCCCACCGAGTTGGCGTAGCTGACGTTGGTGTTGGTCGAGATGTTGAAGAGTTTCTTCTCGCCCAGACCTGTGTTGAACATGAAGTTACCACGAGCGTTCCAGTTACCATTGATATTTTCGGGACGGGTGTAGCGCACACCGGTGCTTTCGTCATAGACCATCAGGTTGGAGATGCTATTTTTGGTCTGAGTCATATCCACGCCTGCCACGATACCTTGCTGGCGCTCGGGATTGTAGCCGTGATAGAAGACGCGCAGGTTGTTGTTCCACGATGGTTTCAATCCAGCATTACCCATCGAGATGTTAAGAGGGTCGCTGTCGTCGACGACGCCGAGGAGGTTGGTCATCGAGGGTTGCGAGGACGAACCACGGTAGCGGATGTCAAGGTTGGTCGTCTTGGAGAATTTGTAGCGGAAGCGCAACTGTGGTGCTACATTGAACACTGTACGTACGATAGTGGTATCGATTTGTGCAGGACGATTGTACTGCATCTTGGTGCGTTCGGGGTTGAAGTCTACACCTGCATTGGCAGTGATGGTAGGCGATGAGTAGCGCAAACCGATGTTGGCTGTGTGATTGTAGTAGCGGTAGGTCGCATATTGACTGTTGTACAAGTCGTGTGCCCACATGGTCGAATCTGCCATGGTAGGCAGCATACCGATGATGGCGCTCTGGTGTATCATTGTATCGAGCACTGCTTGTTCGAGCAAGTCACGTGTACGGTCGCTATTGTTGTAGCGGAACGAATAGGTGTAGTTGGCTTCTGCAAAGAGGTTTTTCACGATAGGTTCGGTATAACCTACGCGGATATTGTAGTCGTAACTTTGCGAAGGCGAAATGCTACGTTGTGCCTGGAATTGCGACTTACCAGCACTGCTCTGACCATATTGGATATCTGATACAGAGTAGGAATTGTTCTCGCTTTGGCTATAGTTACCACGTGCACGCAGACTGACGTTGCGGCCCTTTGAACCAATGCGGCGTACGATATTCAAGTTCAAACCGACGTTGTGCGAAGCATTGTTGCCCATATTGTCACGCAGGTTTTTGTTGACCAGGATACCTGCCAACTCAGGATTAATCGTAGGTGCAAAGATGCTGTCCAACGGATTTTCTATACCCTCGATAGCATAGGGGTCATCCTTGAAAGTCGCCGTACGTGAAGTGCTGGAGTTTCTGCCCTCAGAGTAAGAGTAGCTGGGGCGGACAGTGATAGTCGTCATCGTATCGGGCAACCAGCGCAGACGTGCATTGGCGTTGACACGTGTAGACGAGTTGTCGCTCTTGCTATAGGAGTTGGAAAACGAAGCGCCGCGGTTTGAATTGAGGAAGGTCTCGGTCGCAGAAGTACGAATCAAGTCAGTCGAGGTATGTACATAGCGCACGCTACCATTGAGTTCGACACGTCCTGCTTCCTTCTTAGCCTTGCTGTTTTCCCACGTCGCATTGAGACCCGCATTCTTAGTAGCAGTCAACCCCTGACCACCACCGCCAAAGCCCATCGGACCACCAAAGCCACGGTCGCCGACATTATTCAAAGCGCCGTATGCTGTGATGCTGGAGCGGTCGGTGAAACGGGTAGCAAATACTTTGGCAGAGTAGCGATTTTCGGTACCATACGCCAAGTCCAGGTTGGTCACCCATGATTGATTCAGTTGGCGCTTGGTTATGATATCGAGCACGGGCATTTCTTCGCCATCGTCGATACCAGTCATTTCGGAGTAGTCGCTTTGCTTCTCATACGCCTTGATTCGATTGACCATGTCTACGGGTAGGTTCTTCATCGCCACATCTTTGTCGCCCTTAAAGAAGTCTTTACCATTGACCAAGAGTTCCTTGACCTCCTTGCCATTCCAAGTGATTTTGCCATCGTCGCTGACTTCAACACCTGGGAACTGCTTGACCAGTGCCTCGAGCGTAGAACCCTCTGGTGTGCGGTAAGCACTGGCATTAAACACGGTGGTATCTTCTTTCTGTTCTACACGAGCTGCAGCACCTGTCACCACAGCTGTGCCGAGCGTGTTGTCGCCAATTGTGAGCAAGAAGTCGCCCAAGCTTTTGACTGAGTCACCAGCTGCAACCTTTACATTCTTTACAACAGGATTGCTGCCAATATAATTTACTTTGACTAGATAGTCACCAATCTCTGCTACATTCAATCTGAAGCTACCCAAACTATCTGTTGAAGCCCCACGAACTTTTGTGCTGTCGGTTTTCAATAATGACACCGTAGCATACTCAATAGGAGATTTTGTCTTAGAATTTTTTACTGTCCCAATCAGTTGTATTTGTGCCATAGCAGAAAGGCCAATCACAAACATCAAACAGAATGACAGTAGCCGATTTAGATTCATATGTACTTACGATTTATTAGTTTTTCTTAATTTGTTTGCAAAATTACATAGAAAACGCCAAAATACTGATTCTATTTACTTTAAAAATGATTAAATATAGACAATTAAACTCTTTTTATCGTTAGAATATTTAAAAAAATGATTAGATTTGCGGTGATATATATATAAAGTGCGAATTATGATGAAAATCGCAAAAAAAATAAAACGTATTGAAATCTCCAGCTTGTGGAGTGGTCATAAACATATCGTATGGGATTTGCGCCCCGATGTAAACGTATTAAGTGGAAAAAATGGTGAAGGGAAATCAACTATCCTGAATCGTATTGTACAACAACTACACGACATGCCTACATCTGGGGAAATAATCGGTAAGGGTAGACTGGGAGTGAAGATTGATTTTGATCCCTCGGATGCTATGGGTATTCATTATGACATAATCCGCAGTTTTGATCGACAATTGCTCAAGGGAGACCATGTTTTTGAAACAGGAGGTGGAGCCGTAAGCACCGAGCTGGACTGGCAACTCTATTTGGTGCAACGTCGCTATTTGGATTATCAAGTCAATGTGGGTAATCGTATGATACAACTTCTCACAAGCGGAGACCCAGAAGCGCGCGACAAAGCTACAGAAGCCGCAAATCTGAAAACTCGATTCCTGGATCTTGTTGATGAACTTTTCAGCGAAACAGGTAAACATATTGATCGTACAAGCAACGAACTATCGTTTATACAATATGGTGAAAAGCTTTCGCCCTATAAACTATCTAGCGGAGAAAAGCAAATGTTGCTTATCCTTTTGACTGTGCTGACTGAAGATGAGCAACCCTATGTCCTCTTTATGGATGAACCAGAAGCAAGTCTACACTTCGAATGGCAGAAGCGACTCATTACAATGGTACGCGAACTCAATCCTAATGCGCAAGTTATCCTGACTACACATTCCCCAGCTTTGATTATGGATGGCTGGGAAGATGCAGTGACAGAAGTCAGCGAAATCACTTTTTAGCAATGCGTGGACGAGTGAGTAGGTAGACGAGCGAACAAATCCAGATATGCGCATCGCTCCCGAATATTTCAACCGTCAACCGTCAACTCGTCAACTTGTCAACCATCAACCGTCAACTTGTCAACTCGTCAACTAAAAAATGGCCAAACGTCTCACACAACACCTTGATTCCTCTTACCTTCAAGCGCTCAACCGTTTGAACGGGAAGGGCGCACGCCAAAAGATAGTGGTGTATGTGGAGAGTTTCGACGATATCCTGTTTTGGCGCACCCTGTTGCAGCCCCTCGAGACCGAGCGCTATTATTTCGAGGTAATGTTGCCATCGCGCACCTCATTGTGCAAAGGCAAGAAAGTAGCACTGGCCAACCGCCTCGGCCCCTATATGATCGCTTGCGTTGATGCCGACTACGACTACGTGATGCAGGGCGCTACCGAGACGTCCAGGGTGGTATGCACATCGCCCTACGTCTTTCATACCTACGCCTATGCCATCGAGAGTTTCCAGTGCTATGCCCCCGCTTTAAACCAAGCTTGCGTCATGGCTACACTCAACGACCGACGCGTCTTTGATTTCGAAACCTTCCTGTCGCAGTATTCCGAAATCATTTGGCCACTCTTCGTATGGAACGTTTGGGCCTATCGCCATGGTGTGCACACCCAATTCTCTATGCTACACATGCATCACATCGTAGCGCTTGACAACCCCGACCTCTATCACCCCGACCGCACCCTTCACGCCCTGCGTCGGCGCGTCAATGCCAAAGTAGCACGTCTGCAGTCGCAGTTTCCTGGGGGCAAATCTACCTATGCACCCCTCAGGGATGAACTCCTAAGCCTTGGCCTCACACCACAGACCACCTATTTGTATATGCGTGGTCACGACCTTTGGGACGGCGTAGTTGGCCCGATGCTTACCACTATCTGCGAAGCCCTGCGCCGTGAGCGCGAGAAGGAAATCCGCCTATTGGCCGAACATCAAGTGCAAATGCAAAACGAACTATCTGCCTATCAGCATGCCACTGCCAGTATCGAGGAAATGGTGCGCAAATATTCAGCCTATACCAATGCACCACTCTACAGAGCAATTCAGCAAAATATTCAGCAGTTCTTGTCAAAACACTTCTCCGAGCAGCAGCAAAATGATGCTGCCGAAAAGGGCGAAAATATTGACCAACAGACGTTGTGAAACAAGGGTGTGTAAAAAATAAAATATAATTGGGATAGCGGGGAAAAAAAAGTAAGACATGGTGAAAAAAAGGTCTAAGTTTTTTTAAACAAGACGTCGCGAAATTTTCACTATGTCTTACTTTTTTTTGCAAAAAAAAATCAAAGTCCGTTTGGTTAGGGGAAAACGTCTATTTGAGCTTAGTGTATGAAAGAAAGTCTATATTATTTCAAGATAGACGTTAGAAATTACTCAATGGGGCTCACGCGGAATAATATTTTCACGCAGAATCCGCAGAATTCGCAGAAAGCACTTGCTTCGCTCGTGCGGCCCCACGAGAGCGCTGCGAGGATACTGTATTTGTGAGTCTCATTAGGCGATGCTGATTTTGTGCGTACCATTTAGAGGTGACGCTGTTTTTTGTGCGAAATGGGGGCGGGCGCTCATTTTTTGCGAAATATTCCCGCCACTCTTGATCGATAAATCCCGCTTTAGCACTGAACTACTGAGCCATTTGTGCTAAAGCGGGATCTCTATTTGTGGGGGAAAACTCTGCCTTGGGACCTAAAACATATTGATGGTATAGAAATAGATGACAGTGGCAGGGATGGCAAGCAGGGCCGAGTCGAAGCGGTCCAACACGCCACCATGTCCGGGGAGCATACGACCGCTGTCCTTCACATCCAATTGGCGCTTCAACAAACTTTCGACCAAGTCGCCAAAGGTGCCGAATATACAAACCACTGCGCCGAATCCCATCCAATGCCACAGGGTTAGTGGCAAATCTGCCTGGAAGAAATGATGCAGTGCAGCCGCTACTGCTAAGCAGCACAAAGCCCCACCGATGCTGCCAACCCATGTTTTCTTGGGTGATACACGTTCAAACAGTTTGGCGGGAAATTTCTTGTGTAGCAAGCAACCCACGCAGTAGGCTCCCGAATCGTTCGCCCAAAGGAAGATGAATATGGACAGGGGGAGTTGCCACAGGTAGTCCACGGTGCCCGTCAGAGGATTGTATGAGAATGCCAGGACGTTGAGCAGAGAGAAGGGTAGGGCGATGTAGAGCCATGAGGCGAAAGCATAAGCCCAGTTCTTCAACGGGTCGGGCTGCTGCAAAAAGAGTTCGCTGATGGGTAGATAGACCAAAGCAACAAGCACAGGCACAAACACTAATACGTCAGAATGATGGCTGCCCCATCCCGAGGCATAATAATAGAATGCAACGAACAGATACACACCGCCAATGGTGTTGATGAGACGGTTGACCTGAGCGCCAGCATGGTCGTTGACCAAACCCGAAAACTCCCAAAGTGCCATACCCGTGATGATAGCAAACAGGGCGCCAAACGCTAGTGGATGACCGACGATGCAACCGACTAGTGCGGCTACGAAGAATATACCAGAAATGGTGCGTACGATGAAATTGCGTAACATAGGTCGTATTGGTTTTTTGATGGGACTTTTGATATCAATAGGTTCGATAGTCTTTGTGGTATTGAGACGCCACCAGCATGGCGCCCCTGCGAGGTTATGCGGAGTGTGCTTGACCAATGAAAATTCGTGAATATTCGTGCCGATTCGTGGTAAAAACAAATAATTCGTGGTAAAGCAAAAAATATTCGTGGTTAATACACGTGATACATGAGATACGTGGAGAAAATTAATTTATCAACTGATTACACAGATTACACAGATTTTTTGCACATAATGCGATTAAATCACGATCTCCGTGTGATTTAAACAGAATTTAAACTGATTTCTCGGTTTCTTTCTTATCTTCCTTGACCCCTTCTTGGTCCTCCCTTGCTTCTTCCTTGTCTTCTTTTACTTCGTTGGGGAGTGGTATGTTGGCTATATCGGGATTGGCAGCGATAGTGTCGTTCGCTACGATAGGGATAGGGGGCAAATTGATTTCCCCTTCAGAATAAGTAGAAACGTTTTCAGGCAAAGGTATTTGTACTTTGTTTTTTTCTTCCTCCTTCTTTTGCTCTTCCAGAAGTTCGTCGGCACGGCTCTTCCATGGGCGCTTGCCAAAGATTTCCTCGACATCGTCGGCAAAGACGACTTCGTGCTCCATCAACTTTTCGGCCAGCAGATTATGCTTTTCTGCATTTTCGCTCAGCAACGCCTTGGCGCGTTCGTATTGTGCGGCAATGATGGCTTTCACCTCTTTGTCGATGAGCTTGGCCGTCTCGTCAGAATAGGGCTTGGTGAAGATGTTTTCCTGATTGTCAAAGTACGAGATGTTTTGCAGATTGTCCGACATACCATAGAATGCCACCATAGCATATGCCGCCTTGGTCGCACGTTCCAGGTCGCTCAGTGCACCTGTCGAGATACTGCCTGTAAACAGTTCTTCGGCAGCACGACCGCCCAGGAGCGAACAGATATTGTCGAGGATTTGCTCCTTGGTCGAGTTGACACGTTCTTCGGGCAAATACCATGCTGCACCAAGGGCACGACCACGTGGGATAATGGTAATCTTGACAAGGGGGTTGCCATATTCTACCAACCATGAGATAGCTGCGTGACCAGCTTCGTGCAGGGCGATAGTCTTCTTTTCGTCGCGTGTCATAACCTTAGTCTTTTTCTCCAACCCACCCACAGTGCGGTCTACGGCATCCAGAAAGTCCTGAATAGATACGTGGCTGCTGTTGTGACGTGCGGCGATAAGGGCCGCTTCGTTGCACACGTTGGCAATATCTGCACCCGAGAAGCCAGGCGTTTGGCGTGCCAGGAATTCCACGTCGAGCCCTTCAGCCAACTTCAGTGGTGCCAAGTGTACCTTGAAGATAGCGACACGCTCGGAGAGTTCGGGCAGGTCGAGGTGAATCTGTCTGTCGAAACGACCTGGGCGCAACAAGGCTTGGTCCAGAATTTCGACACGGTTGGTCGCTGCTAATATAATAATACCCGAATTGCTGCCAAATCCATCCATTTCGGTCAGCAGTTGGTTCAGTGTATTCTCACGTTCGTCGTTCGAGTTGAAAGAGTTCTTGCTGCCACGAGCACGTCCGATAGCATCGATTTCGTCGATAAAGATAATGGCTGGTGCCTTTTCCTTAGCTTGGCGGAAGAGGTCACGTACTCGGCTTGCACCGACGCCGACAAACATTTCGACAAAGTCGGAACCCGACAACGAGAAGAAAGGTACATTTGCTTCGCCTGCAACAGCCTTTGCCAGCAACGTCTTACCCGTTCCCGGAGGGCCTACGAGCAGTGCGCCCTTAGGTATCTTACCACCGAGTTCAGTATATTTTGCAGGATTCTTCAGGAAGTCTACAATTTCCTGCACCTCTTGCTTGGCGCCTTCCTGACCAGCGACGTCCTTGAACAGCACATGTGTGCCATTGCCCTTCTCGAATAACTTAGCCTTACTCTTGCCGACGCTAAACACGCCGCCACCAGCACCACCGCCACCGCCAGCACGACGGAAGATGAAGTACCACAGACCGACCAATAGCAGGATGGGCAGAATCATCGAAAAGAAATAGCTGAAGTAGTTGACGTCTTCCTTGTATGTCAGTTCGGTGCCAGTAGCGATAGCCAGCTCTTCGATTTTGCTATCTTTGCTTGTCATCGTTACGACCATGGGGTCCTTGCCCGTCTCTTCGATTGTTTTTTTGAAAACTTCGCGTACGTGCTGAGGGCGAACGACCATTCGTGCTATACCGCTATTTTTCTCAAGTTCAATCTTTGTACCCACACTATCTGCTACGAGTCGTTTGAACTCGCTCAGCGATACTTCTTTTTCAAAACTCTTGCTACCGATGCCATCTTGAAACAGCATAAAGGACAGCATTGCGATGACAAGGAAGAAGAACCAATTGATTTTGAATCCTCCTTTTTTCTTAACTTCGTTGCTCATTTTCTTTTCTTTGTTTTGTTTTTTCATCCTCGTTGATTTTGTGAGAAGTTTAAAGTTCCACGTATCACGGGTATCACGGGTATTCTACAGATCCAAAAGATTCGTGTAAAAATATGGCAGTCCAATGATTCCGAGAGATACACGAGATACGCTGGAAATAAAGCTCTTTTCGCCAACTTTTCACAAAGCGTTATCGAGAAATAATGTTTTGTTTGTAATAAGTTTATAGATGTTCTGTGATATTTTTACTTAATCCAGATCGGGGATGATTTCCAGATGTGCATCTTGCCACAGGTGCTCAATGTCATAGTGTTCGCGTGCATCGGGCAGCAGGTGGTGCACCATGATGTTGCCGTAGTCCATGGCTTCCCAGATAGCGTTTTCCTGTCCAGCGATAGCAGCAGGTTTTTCGCCATGAGTCTTGCGCACCATTTCTTCTACGGAATAAGTCAGTGCATCCACGTGCTGTGGCGAGTTGCCAGTAGCCACGACGAAATATTCGCAAGGTGCTGTGATGATTTTACGCAAGTCTGCCACAACGATGCTATGACCTTTTTTTTCTTGGATAGCCTCGATGATTGTATTTACTACTTCTCTTGTTGTACTCATAATCTAATTTTGAATGTTATCGGATAAGTCTAATTTTTAGTTAATGGTTTCAGGGATATAGGTATTTCGATTGCCTATTTACCTATGCTATGCAAAAATACGCTCTTTTCTTTAATAAAAAAAGCAAGATGCGAGAAATAGCATGTTTTTTCTCCAAATATTAACAAAAAGTAGCAATGAAAGTAGCGAATCGGGTACCTTCTCCTGCAATTGGTGACTGGCGACGGAGGTAGGATGTGTTGGTGTGGAATGGTCGGATTGTATAGGTAAAGCCTTACATAAAGTGCAAAATACCTTGTGTCGACCGAGGTATATCTATTCTTTTTGCTAACTTTACCCCGACTTTTACTATTTTAATAGAGAAAATAAATACAAAACATAAACCAATATGAAAAAAAGGAATTCTTCGATGACAGGACCACTTGCTTCCTGTCTATTTGCCCTGCCCCTTGCCGTCGGTCTTTCGGTAGCCGTCCCAGTCAGTGTTTCGGCGCAGATAGGTCTCGACCCTGTGGTGCAAATCCCTGTACAGTTGACCGAAGCACGTCAAATCAATCCCACCACCGTCGAACTGAAATATGCCGATGGTAGCATGATGACGTTGGACTTCTACGGCAGCAATATCTTCCGTTTGTTTCAGGACAATCATGGTGGCATCTTGCGCGACCCAAAAGCTACCCCCGAGGCACAAATATTGACGGGCAATGCACGTCGTGCTACGGGCGGTATAAAGGTGAAGACCAGCGACAGATACTTTGAAATCTCTACGCCAAAGGTGCTTGTGACTATCGACCGCCAAAAGGTCTTGATGACAGTGAAGAACCTGGAGACAGGCAAGACCGTTGTCGAATGGACAGACCCTTTGAAGTTTGACAAAGAAAGCACCACCATTTCGCTCCGTGCCAGCAAGGACGAATATTTCTACGGCGGCGGTGTGCAAAATGGTCGCTTTTCGCACAAGGGCAAAGCTATTGCGATCGAAAATACCAATAACTGGGTTGACGGTGGTGTAGCCTCTCCCACACCCTTCTACTGGTCTACGGGTGGTTATGGCTTGATGTGGCACACTTTCCGCCCAGGTCGTTACGACTTTGGTGCTACCGAGGACGGCAAAGTGCTCCTTTCGCACAAAGAAAACTACCTCGATGTCTTCTTTATGATAAACGATGGTGCAGTGCCTCTCTTGAACGATTTTTATCAGCTGACGGGTAATCCCGTTTTGCTGCCTAAGTTTGGCTTCTATATGGGACACCTCAATGCCTACAACCGCGACTACTGGAAAGAAGCCGAAAATGGGTTTATGCTCTACGAAGACGGCAAGCGCTATAACGAAAGCCAAAAGCCAGTCGAAGGCGGATTGCGTGAAAGCCTGAACGGCGAAGACCCCGCAGCCTATCAATTCTCGGCACGTGCAGCCATCGACAGATACCAAAGTCAGGATATGCCACTCGGCTGGTTCTTGCCCAACGATGGCTATGCCTGTGGTTATGGTCAAGGCAGTAGCCTGGACGAAAATATCCAAAACCTGAAAGAATTTGGCGACTATGCCCATTCCAAAGGTGTAGAAATCGGACTTTGGACGCAGAGCGACCTACATCCCAAAGAAGGGGTCGAACCTCTCTTGCAACGCGATATTGTCAAGGAAGTACGTGATGCTGGTGTACGTGTGTTGAAGACCGACGTCGCATGGGTTGGCGCAGGGTATTCATTCGGTTTGAATGGTGTGACAGACGTTGGTCAAATCATGCCCTATTATGGTTCAAACGCGCGCCCCTTTATCGTTTCCGTGTGTGGTTGGGCAGGCACTCAGCGCTATGCTGGCATCTGGACTGGCGACCAGTCGGGTGGTGATTGGGAATACATCCGCTATCATATCCCCACCTTCATCGGTTCGGGGCTTTCCGGGCAGCCCAATATCACCAACGACCTGGATGGTATCTTCGGTGGCAAGAATGTGCCAGTCAATATCCGCGACTATCAGTGGAAGACTTTCACACCAATGTTGCTTAATATGGATGGCTGGGGTGCCAATCCCAAGTATCCCCAGGCTTTGGGCGAACCTGCCGCAAGCATCAACCGTTGGTATTTGAAGATGAAGACCGAACTCATGCCCTACGCCTATTCCGTAGCCCGTGAAGCTGTTGATGGTAAACCTATCGTTCGTGCTATGTTCCTCGACTATCCCAACGCCTACACCCAGGGCCACAAGACGCAATATCAATATATGTTCGGTCCATCTCTGCTCGTAGCACCTATCTACAAGGAAACCCGCATGGATAAGGACGGCAACGATATCCGCAACGGCATCTACTTGCCCGAAGGCACGTGGGTAGACTATTTCAGCGGCGATATTTATCAAGGTGGCGTCATCCTCAACAACTTTGACTGCCCCATCTGGAAACTCCCCGTATTTGTCAAGGCTGATGCCATCCTGCCGATGACACTGCCGCACAACAATCCTTCAGCATGGCGCACAGACTATCGTGCCTACGAAATCTATGCGCAGCGTGGCACCACCTTCACCGAATACGACGACGATGGCAGGACGCAGGACTACCTCTCGGGCAATGCTACATCTACTGCCGTCACTACACGGGTTGATGGCAATAAACTGAGCATTCACGTAGACCAAACGTCTGGTGAATATACAGGTGTAGAGTTCAACAAACTGACAGACTTCCGTATCAACGTCAGCGCAGCGCCTAAGAAGGTGGAAGCCAAGGTTGGTGGCAAGAAAGTGAAACTCGCCCCTGTACAATCTGAAGCAGATTTCCTCAATGGCGAAAATGTCTATTATTATAATGCGTCGCCCGAACTCAACCGATACGCTACGCCTGGCAGCGAATTTGCCAAGGTTAGTGTGAAGAAGAACCCACAACTTTGGGTACGCCTGGCCAAGTGTGACGTTGCTAAGAATGCAGTGGAAGTGACTGTCAAAGGTTTCCAATTCTCTACTACCGACCCCTTGCGCAAGAGCCAGGGCACGCTCGCCGCACCTCAAGTCGTGTTCAGCGAAGAAGCCGTAGGTCCATACAATCTTGCGCCATCTTGGCAAAAGGTCGAGGGAGCAGATTTCTACGAAGTGGAATTTGATGGTATGTGCTACTCGGGTATCCGTGATTTGACCCTCGATTTCGAAGGCCTCGAGGCTGAAACCGAATACACCTTCAAGGTACGTGCTGTCAATGCTCGGGGTGCATCCGCATGGGCCGAAGCTAAGGCAACAACGTTGTCCAATCCGCTCGAATTTGCTATTCAGGGCATCAAGGCAAGCGTATCTTGCGAAGATCAACCTGGTCAAACCATCGACCGCCTCTTCGACTTTGATATGAAAGCCGGTTGGCACACCAAGTGGGGCAAGGGCGAAGCCGTACCATTCGATATGTTGATTGACCTGCGCAGCGTCAACCAGTTGGACCGCCTCGACTACTATCACCGCGAGGACGGCGGCAATGGCACCATCCTACGTGGTACAGTTTCATATAGCACCGACAAGCAAACCTGGAGCACCCCCGTCCCCTTCTCTTGGGAGCGCTTGGGAGCTATGAGTACCTTCGCATTTGATGGTAACCCTACTGCACGCTACATCAAGATTTCTACCAGCGAAGCCGTAGGTAACTTCGGTTCGGGTCACGAAATGTATATCTTCAAGGTGGCAGATACAGAAAGCATACTTCAGGGCGATATCAACCGCGACAAGCGCATTGACGAGGGCGACTTCACCTCCTATATGAACTACACCGGTTTGCGTCGTGGCGACGGCGATTTCGATTACGTCAGCATCGGCGACGTCAATGGCAACGGCTTGATCGATGCCTACGACGCCTCTCTCGTCTCCACAGTGTTGGATGGCGGAGTAGCATCCACAGGCGAAATGGTCGGCGGTAGCCTGGTGCTCACACCAAGCGCTAAGACCTACAAGGCAGGCGACGAAGTACGCATCACCGTCAGCGGTAGGGACCTCAAAGCAGTCAACGCCCTCAGTTTCGCTCTGCCATACGATACTCAAGAATTCGAGTATATGGGTATCGAGGCAGTAGGTATGAAGCAAATGGTCAACCTCACCAACGATCGCTTGCACACCGACGGCACACGTGCACTCTATCCCACATTCGTCAACCGTGGCCAGGCCGATCTGCTCGACGAAGGCAACCCCGAACTATTCATCATCAAGTTCAAGGCTAAGCGTGTAGGCCGATTCCACCTCACCGCCAAGGATGGACTCTTGATTGATCGTGGCCTCGGTGTCGTGAAATTCTGATACATAGAGGCGTCAAACCACGACGCCCCTCACGAAAAAACATAAAGATTCAGCGCGAAGCATTACCCCCACGGTAGTGCTTCGCTTTTGGTAGATGTGCTTCCTTGATCTGTTTTTATGGACCAAAGGTCAAAAAAGTAATGCGCCTTAAAAGCTATTTGACTAATGCTTTAAGACGCATTTTTATAGTGACCGATTAGCAATAATAACGTGAGTTCGGTATGAGCTCTATGTTATTTAATCCATGACGGCGAATCTCTCAAAGGATGATGATAAAAAAAGTCTTACCTTTTTTAAATTTTGCGACGTCTCGTTGAAATTAT
>JAGKTZ010000068.1 GCA_021153165.1 Prevotellaceae bacterium | reverse complement strand
TGTCTGTTGTCCGTTGCCCCTAGCCCCCTTGACCCTAAATCCCTCTTCGCATAGCCTGACTGACTTCCCACATCACGATACCTGCGGTCACGGAGACGTTGAGCGAGTGCTTCATGCCGTATTGTGGTATTTCCAGTGCTTGATCGCAGGCATCGACCACGTCTTGTCGCACCCCCTTGACCTCGTTGCCTAGGATCAAGGCGTAGCGTTCTCCAGGTTCTGCCTGGAATTCGCCCAACTTCAGACTACCTTCTACCTGTTCCACAGCCAACACGGTGTAGCCAGCGTCGTGTAGTTCGCGCACGGCGTCCATTGTATCGGCGTAGTACTTCCATTCTACGGTATCCTCGGCGCCGAGTGCCGTTTTATGAATTGGTAAATATTGATACTGGTAAAATCTGCGCATAGTACGTGCTCTGTGCTGCTCAGCAGACATATTTCGCACAAGTGCAGACTTCGGTACAAAGTTAAGCAATATTCTTGATATTTGACGATTCTACGAAAATAAAGTGTGGCACAAGATTTGACGCTTGTGCCACACTTTATGTGTTATAGTTAGTTTGTATCGAAGGACCTGCTACAAGATGCGCTTCACCCAACGGAAGAAGGTGTAGGGCATGTAGCGGAAAGGCAAATCCAACCAGGTCGGTGTTGTGACTACGGCGCGACGGTGCGAGAAGGCCTTGAAGGATTCCACGCCATGGTAGGACGACATGCCCGACATCCCTACTCCACCGAATGGCAAGTGCTCGTTGACAATATGCATGATGGTATCGTTGATGCAGGCGCCGCCTGATGAAGTGTGTCGCAGGACGCGTTTGGCGCCCCTCTTGCCAAAATAATACAGGGCCAAGGGTTTTTCGCGCTGAGTGACGAATCGTATTGCCTCGTCGGTGTCTGAGAACGTTTGCACAGGGAAGATGGGACCGAAGATCTCGTCCTGCATCACCGCGCTGTCGGGACTGACGCCGTCCAGTATGGTTGGTGCGATATAGCGCTCGCTGCGCTCGTGCTGACCGCCGAATACGATCGTGCCGTCGCCGAAGTAGCCCAACAGACGGTCGTAGGCGCGCTCGTTGACTATACGTACGTAGTGTTCAGCCTGGCGTGGATCTTCGCCCAACAGGTTTTTGAATTCATGAGCCAAAGCCTCAACGAGCGCATCCTTGACCTCGTGGTGCACCAGCAAGTAGTCGGGCGCGATACACGTTTGTCCGGCGTTCAGACACTTACCCCAGGCGATGCGGCGGGCTGCCATAGCGATGTCGGCATCTCGGTCTACGATACAGGGGCTCTTGCCACCGAGTTCCAGGACTACGGGTGTGAGATTTTGCGCAGCGGCACGCATCACGTGCTTACCCAAAGCGGGACTGCCAGTAAAGAAAATGAGGTCGAAGCGTTCGGCGAGTAGCGCCGTATTCACTTCGCGATTGCCCTGCACCAGGGCGACATGCTCGGGGGCAAAGGTTTCGCGTATCAATTCCTCCAAGACGCGCGACACATGTGGCACGTAGGGCGAAGGCTTCAGAACGGCGGTACAACCAGCCGAGATGGCGCCTACAAGGGGGTTGAGCAGGAGTTGCACAGGGTAGTTCCACGGCGCAATGATCAAGGTGCAGCCCAGCGGTTCGCTGATCACCTGACTACGCGATGGGAACATCTTGAGCGGCGTGCACACCCGTTTGGGTGCAGCCCAGCATTTCAGGTGCTTGATGTGATTGTTGATTTCGCCCAGGACTATACTTATCTCGGTCAGATAAGCCTCCTCGTAACTCTTGTGCAGATCTTGCCACAACGCCTCAGCTAGGGCTTTCTCGTATTTCAGGATGCCTGCCTTTAGAGCTTTGAGTGCTTGCAAGCGAGTGGCGATATCGAGTGTCTCGCCCTTGGCAAAAAATTCGCGCTGCAGACCGACGATGCTGCAGATCTCTTGTTGTGTAGTATTCTCAATCATTATTTTTTTCTTCCTGTGAAATGGTCCATAGTATGATAGATACCCAGCACACGGCCTACGAGCCAATCGAAGACGCGGATAGGCAGTATACCCTGCAATAGGCGGATGAAATGATGCGGACAGGGGATCCAGGGCATGAACATCTTGAAGGCGGTGTCGCGCTCGATGGCACGGAGGATTCTGGAGGCTACATTTTCGGGGCGAAGCAGGGGGAATATCTTCGATCTGACGCCGTCGAACATGCCCGTAGTGATGTAATAGGGCGCAATCGTTGTGACGCGCACACGGCTACGCATTTCGCACAATTCTATTCTGACAGAGTCGGACCAACCAATAACGGCCCACTTGCTGGCAGCATAGATGCTCATGCGGGGGTTGGAGATCATACCGCCTGCCGAACCGATATTGCAAATGTGCCCACTGTCGCGCGCCACCATGTCGGGCAGCACTTGCTGGGCGACGTACATCGGCGCCAGGGCATTGACCATCATCGTGCGATTGATTTCGTCGGGCGTACATTGGTCAAAGGTCTTGTTGCTGGTGATAATCCCTGCCGAGTTGATCAGAATATCTATCTCGCCCACCTCGCGTTTGGTTTGCTCATAGCGGTCTGCCACCATCGCTTGGTTGGACACATCGACGCGCATACCATACACGCGCCCTGCCCTACCCTGCGCCTTGGATTTTTGACCTAATTCTCTGACCACAGATTCAATACTTTCCTGATCGATATCCCATATCACGAGCGCCGCAGCACCCTTGCCGAGGGCCATACCGCCCATCAATTTGCCGATACCCGATGCACCGCCGGTGATCAGTACCCTTTTACCCTTAAACGTAGACATCGTCTTTATATTCTATTTTTGTGTTGTTAATTTGTCAAGTCCAAAATCCCGTTATCCGAATTTTGGGCGCAAAAATAGTGCTTT
Source organism: Prevotellaceae bacterium (assembly GCA_021153165.1). Classification (GTDB taxonomy): domain Bacteria; phylum Bacteroidota; class Bacteroidia; order Bacteroidales; family Bacteroidaceae; genus Alloprevotella. The sequence goes on along the minus strand of JAGKTZ010000068.1, from coordinate 7,698 downwards.
TCTTGCACACTACGAAACAATTTGTGCAAAAATGAGTTAAATTTATGCTCACATACATTGTTTTTGTGCAATAAAGATGACGTTTAGGAGAGTATGGCCCACTGATTGTGAGCCGAGGGCAAGGGAAAGGAGTTGAGGCGTCACGGCTTCGACCTTAGTGATAAATCGGGTCAGGAGGAAAGAGGAGGAAAAGGCGCCCCACCCTACCCCTGAAAATGAGTGGATTGGGGTGCAAAAATTATTGCTCGAAGCGGCATTAAAAAAAGGTCTAACCTTTTTCAAAAAAACCCTTACCTTTTTTAAAAAAACCTTGACCTTTTTCAAAAAACATTAGACTTTTTTTTCGCGAGGTTTTTTATCCTATTCCAGACCTCTGATTTTGGTCAATTTTGCCTAGTGATTCTCTCCCCTATTCCCCACCCCACAGACACGAAAAAAGGTGCCCACGAGGGACACCTTCATAAAAAGTTCAGTCAGCCTGTCAAGGCATATAATTCATGGGGCTTATTTCAGCATACCCTTGACATCGTCTTTGGTCATCTTTGAGATGGTATCGCGCATAGCAGTATCACCCTTCAGATTCTCCAATTTATAGTAGTCCATAAAGCCCATGTTGCCGTCGCGCAGTGCTTGTGCCAAAGCCTTGGGCACTTCTGCTTCTGCAGCGATCACTTCTGCGCGTGCTTCCTGAGCCTTAGCCTTCATTTCCTGTTCGGTCGCTACCGCCATAGCACGGCGTTCTTCAGCCTTAGCCTGAGCGATATTCTTGTCCGCGTTGGCTTGGTCCATTTGCAGCGTAGCACCGATATTCTTACCCACGTCGATATCGGCGATATCAATAGATAGGATTTCGTAGGCAGTACCTGCGTCAAGACCCTTGCTGAGTACGAGCTTCGAGATAGAGTCGGGATTTTCCAACACTTGTTCGTGAGTCTCTGCCGAACCGATGCTCGACACAATACCTTCGCCTACGCGAGCCAGGATAGTATCTTCGCCTGCACCACCGACCAGCTGGTGGATATTAGCACGGACTGTGACGCGAGCCTTTGCGATCAACTGGATACCATTCTTAGCCACGGCTGCTACGGGAGGCGTATCGATCACCTTAGGATTAACGCTGGTTTGCACAGCTTCAAAGACATCACGGCCGGCAAGGTCGATCGCAGTAGCCTTTTCAAATGACAGGTCGATATTAGCCTTAGATGCTGAGACGAGAGCGTGCACCACGCGTTGCACATGACCGCCTGTCATATAGTGCGCTTCGAGATTGTCGCGCGTGATTTGATGCAGACCAGCCTTGTGCGCCTCGATCAAACTAGGCACAATGATGTTGGGGGGCACATTACGAATGCGCATCAAGAAGAGTTGAATCAAAGAAATTTTCACACCAGAGACCTTGGCAGAAAGCCAAAGGAAGAATGGCACGAAGTGGAAGAAGATCGATAGAATCACGACCACGGCAATTACGAGAATTACCGGAAACATAGCTGTGTCAACCATAATAACGTTTGTTTTTTGAAGTTAATAAATTCTGTTAGGACGAATTCCCCGCACATGCGTTGCCGTTGTGCCAAGGCTTATCCGCCGACATTCCACACTGGGCAGGGTGGGGCAGAGGTGCCGCCGCTCAGCGCCGAGACGAGGTTTGTCGATACAAATATACGATTATATTTTATGTTGCACTCTATCTTTGCATTTTTTTTGAAACTTTCGACGCCTCAGGACCTCTTTCCACAAAGAAGAATAAGAAACTCGATACCTCAGACGTAGCTTTTCGCAAAGAAGAACAAGAAAGTAGGCACCTTGGGGTAGCTTTACACAAAGGAGAATAAGAGAGTAGGCACCTCGGGGTAGCTTTACACAAAGGAGAACAAGAAGGTAGGCACCTTTGGGTAGCTTTCCATAAAGAAGAATAAGAGAGTAGGCACCTCCAGTCCGCTTTTCGCAAAGAAAAATAAGAATGTAGACACCTTGGAATAACTTTACACAAAGGAGAATAAGAGAGTAGGCACCTTGGAATAGCTTTACACAAAGAAGAATAAGAAAAAAACTCCCTTGCACAAGTTGCCCTGCGCAAAGGAGTTTGTTATTTTTTCCTGCTCAGTAGAGTAGGGGATTAGTCAGCAATTACGCTAAATTCTGCACCACTTGCAAAGTCTGTACCGTTTTGTTCAGAGAGTGCGCGGAAACGGATGTAGCGTGCCTTGATAGGTGTCTTGAACAGCACACGCTTAGCTTCAGAGCCGCGAGCAAATGTGCCCTTCATCACAGCTTCGCCCCATTCCTTGCCGTCTTGAGAAACGTAGATTTCATAGTCCTTCACCTGGCCGTTAGGTCCATTCTGACGTGGGGTATAAACGAAGCCTTTCAGATTCTTTACTTCGCTTGCGTCGAAGTCTACCCAGTGAGGATATTTAGCTACTGTCACACCATATACACTATGCCAGATTGTCGAAACATCACCGTCTACGAGACGATCAGCACCTTCGCCAGGTTCTTGGCTTGAGCAGAATGTCACGACGAGAGGCACACTTTCGATCTTGCTAAATGACATTTCTACGGCAATAGCCTTGTTGTCTGCATACCAAGCTTTGATCTTACCGCCATTACGCAGATTAATTGGTTCGGTATACTTAGTTGCTTTCTTAGCACCATTCAGGCTGTACATGATAGTGCGAGATTTGTCGACAGAAGAAATTTCCACGACACCAGTATTGCTACGAGTGATGGTGAGAGGCTTTTCGCCCGAAGTAGTAACCTTCGCTTGTTCAGCCATATTGTTGCCGAGCACGGGGCGAATGATAAAGCTAAAGTTGTGAGCATTTGCCAAGCAACGGTCGTGGCTCAGAGGACCGCCCTGACCGCAAGAAGCACCGCCGAGACCGGACACTTTGCTGTCGAGGTAGAGGTGTGTCGCCGAGCTCTTAGGCAATTGGTAGAAGTGAGGAGCGTAGAGCAACTCGAGGTTAGACCATGGCTGCGCAGATACAGACATTTGACCGCCTGCTACGAAGATTGCTCCATGACCAGCTTTGTTGGTGAGAGAGATCCAACGCACGTCTTCACGGTTGGTGTAGTCCTGTGGTTTTGGCAACATGATGTTGTCGTAGATGCTGTGGCTGTGTTGCTCGATGAACTGACCAGTCTTACGGTCATTATAGTTGTTGATAGGACCACGGCCGTAGTAGGTAGCATATTCGTATTGCGTAGGCATTTCCAAGTGATAGCCGAGACGAGGCAAGATCAAGTTTGGCGCATTCGAAGTGATGGCAGCCTGAAGTTCGACCGAGCCGTCAGGATATACGGTATAAATTTGATTTGTCGTAAACTTGAAATCATTTTCTCCGAGCTGTTCACCCTTTTCTACGATGCTGTAGCGACCAGATGAACCGCCGAGGATATTAGCATACTTGGGCGCTTGACTTTCTACGGTGAATGCGAGCACAAGTTCGCCATTCTTTCCATTAGTCTGCGTCATGTTGAGCACCTTGTGCTTCAAGTTGTGCGTACCCTTATTAGTCCATTGTTGATATACCCAGATATCGTTGTCAGTCGCCGCACGATATGCATCGAGCAAGACGCCTTCAGAACCAGGTTTGAGCACGTTGAAACCATTGTAAGCCAATTGTGAGAGACAACCCTTTTCGGTGCTGAATGTAGCAGTGAAGTTTTCACCTTTGACACGGATGCTGCCATTTTCAGTACGTGTCTCGATAGTACCGCTTTGACCTTCTGCGATAGAGGGTACGTTGGTAGCTTCCTTCAGCAGGAGTTGTTCTTCCATCTGTACATATCCCTTCTTCGCCCAAGGTTTATTGTTAGCCAACTTGAACTGTACTTTCACGAAATATTCGCTGGTTTCGTTCAACTGTACACCCGAGAGATCGAAGCGATAATTTTGCTTCTGACGTGGACCGACTGCCATTCTTGGGCCGGTGAGGAATTGATCCTTCAGAACGCATTCGCCGTCTTCGTAGAGACTCCATACGATTTGGTAGTCGTTGAGTGGCACGAAATAGTTCTTGTTGAAGATTTCGATCACACCATTCTTGATATCTACCGCCTTGACGCCTACGTTTTGGTACACCTTCTTCACTTCGAAGTATTGTCCCTTTGGCGAGAGGTCTGGGCGCATGATACCGTTCATACAGAACATACCATCGTTGGGCTTATCGCCGAAGTCGCCGCCGTACCCCCAGTACTTTTCTCCGGTCTTGGGATCGTAGTTGATCACGGCTTGGTCCACCCAGTCCCAGATAGCGCCACCCATAAAGAAGTTGGTGCTTTCAATAGCTTCCCAGTAGTCGATCAAGTTACCCACGGCGTTACCCATAGAGTGCGCATATTCTGAAATATGATAGGGGTATTTGATACCATAGTTACCCTTGACAGCACCTTGTACCCAAGCGATCGAAGGATATTGGTTGGAGCCCATATCTACGATATCGTTGTTGCGTTCATACTGTACTGGACGTGTAGTATCCACAGTCTTGATAGCGTTGTAGGCTTCTACAAAGTTCTTGCCTGGACCGGCTTCGTTGCCGAGCGACCATATTACGATAGAGGGGTGGTTGATATTATTGTACACCATCTCCATATTGCGCGCCACGTGGTGGTTGCGGAATTCGGGCACGTGCGAGAGTGAAGCGTCGCCGTAGTAGTATTGGTGACTTTCGATATTACATTCGTCCTCGAGATAGATACCGTATTTATCGCAGAGATAGTACCAGTAAGGATCGCACACGTAGTGAGAATTGCGCACGTGGTTGATGTTGCCACGCTTCATGAGCATCACTTCGTATTCCATCTGTTCGCGAGTGATCGCATGTCCGCGTTCAGGGCTATTTTCATGACGGTTCACACCCTTCATCTTGATGGGTTTTCCGTTGAGGTAGTAGTAACGGCCAGCCAATCCGAATTCGTCTTCAGAAGCAGGTGTATCTTTGATCTCACACTTGCGGAAACCGACGTTTGCTGAGAAGGTTTCGACCACCTTGCCTTTTTTGTCCTTCAATTGACCTACGAGGACGTAGCGGTAGGGCTCTTCTGCGCTCCATTTCTTAACGCCAGCGCCTACGTTCATTGTCACCTTCGCGTGGTCGGCATCGTTCTTTGCCAAGTCATTTACTTTGACCGAAGCGTTGACGCCTGGCACCAAGGTAGTCTTTTCGCCATAGAGTTCAACGGCATAGAGTGAATAGTCGATAGTATATCCCTTCACGCTCTTGCCTGTGAGGTTGAGCACTTCGGCGTCGATAGCGAGCGAAGCGTTGACGAAGTCGGCATCAAAGTCGGGGATAGCTTGCAAGTCGCGCACTTGTACCTGGGGCTTAGATGAGAGCGCCACAGTGCGGAAGATACCTGGCAAGCGGAACATATCTTGGCTTTCGAGGAAAGAGCCGTCCGAGTGGCGGTATACTTCGACTGCCAATACGTTTTCGCCATCAACGAGATACTTGGTAATATCAAATTCTGCGACGTTGCGCGAGTTCTTTGAGAAACCTACGTATTTGCCGTTGATATAAAGGTAGAAGAAGGAGTCTACACCGTCGAAGCTAATCAATACTTGACGTCCCGCCCAGTCTGCTGGCACGGTGAAGGTGCGGCGGTATGAGCCCACTTCGTTACGATTCTTGTATGTAGGCCAATCCTTGGCTGGTTCGCGCATGACGCCGCCTTTCCAGTCGCCCACGGCCACTTGGTGAGCAAAGATGACGCGTTGATTAGAGTAGACGGGGGTACCATACTTCTGCGAACCGTCCTTTTGGATGCCCACCACGTTCCAGTTCATAGGCACTTGCACTTTGTCCCATCCTGTCACGTCGTAGTCTACCTTGTAGAAGTCCATAGGGCGTTCTTCGGGATTGCCCACCCAATTAAAGTACCATTCGCCGTTGAGCGATTTCCAGTACTTACTGTTTTCGGGCAACACTTTTCGCGCTTGGTCCACGTTTTCGAAGTTGAAGAACCATGCGTGAGGTTGCTGTTTGTTGAGGGCAACGCGCTCGGGGTTTTCCCAGTCGTTGCGACCTTGCGGAGCGAGATTCTCCGTAGCATCATACTCAAATCCCTGCAAGGGGTGCTCATAGTCTGCTGAGATAGGCAATGCCAGACAGCCGAGTAAGAGCGTCAAAGTTGATTTGCGCATAATCAATTTTTTATGGATTTAGGTAAATAATTATTCTTCAGCCTACAAAGATAGACATAATTTTTCATAAAAGCGGATTTATTGATTTCGTTTTCAGCATTCCTTTGTATTGGTGGCAAAATTATAGACTTTGCCAAGGAATAAAACAATTACGACGTAACAAATATGTGACAAATATGTGACGACATAACAGCTCTCGTTTCCTCACGTCTTATCATTCAAAATCACAATGTATAGGTCTGCCGAAATCTTTTTACGGATGCGCTCTTTGCGCTTACGGATTGTGGCAGTCGTAGTATGCCCGATGTGTGCAATTATGGTATTGGAACAGCCGAGGTAAGTACACAGGATGCACACGAAGTCCTGGTCGTTGAGGTCATAGGTTTTGATAAGCAAACTACAAGTCCCGTGAAATGCCCGCAAGAGTGCTTGTTCTATCTCTCGAGTATGCTCTGAGGTGAGTTTGGGCAAATCCCGTTCGCACAACTTCATGGCGACTAATTGCTCGTGAACGGGAGTAGATTTGAACACTTCGCTTCCTGCCAACAAGGTTTGAGTCAGAGTCTCCACGGTGACAACATTTTTTTCCACGGACTGGTCTTGCGTGAAGAGTTCCTCACTCTCGTTGTCCTGCCTCCTGATGTGGTTTTTCTTGAAATAAATGCCCACGCCAATGGTGCACACCAGGATGATCAAAGGCAAGATCCATTTCAGCAGCAATCTGTTCTCCTGTTGCGGAGCAATAACATTATTTTTTAGTTCGATTTTCAATTCCTCCAGGGTCTTTGGCACAAACTCACGACTATCTCGCACTTTCATATGCTGTGCTTTGTGCAAATTCGCCGAGTCTGTCATCTCCAAATTTTCATAAATATTCCACAGCACAAAGTGGCAAATATAGTCCACACCATCATCTGCTTTGTGCGGAGTGTTCAGGGCTTTGTGAGCATAATAAAGGGCCGAATCCTGCGCGCCAAAATGCCACAGATCGTCTGCCTTGTAAGCCAAACACGTGGGGTAACTTTCGTGCTCTGGACCTACGATTGTCAGGTATTGGTTGAGATATTGCAACGCCTGTTCGTAATCGTGGTGCACATAGGCCTCTATCCAGCGCAAAGTATACAGTGCATCCACGCGCAGGGTGTCGTTGGCATCGTTGCGCACGACGATATTGGCGAAGTGATACTTGGCCCTGTCCAGCAGTTCCAGATATTGCTTGCCGCCATCGTTTATTTTATTCGCTTGTTGCAGATAATCGTGAGCCAGGCATTGCTCTTCTTCCGGGGAATACTTGTCCGAGCGCGACAGATCGTGGCATGCCGCAAAGGGGGCAAGGCAGACTAAGAAAATAAGTAGATTTTTCGGATTCATAGATTTAGGTCATTTCACCGCAAATTTAGGCTTTTTCATCAATTCCCACGACAAACTATGCGTGAAATAAGTGTGACAAATGTGTGACATAACTACGGTTTCATCGGTGTTTTTTGGCATAGACTACTATCGCATTACCGGCTTTTTGGCCAGACAGCTGCCCGGCAAGGCACGGCGGC
>JAGKTZ010000067.1 GCA_021153165.1 Prevotellaceae bacterium | reverse complement strand
ACATAAACCTTTTTCGAAAAAATATCAGACCTTGTTTGAAAAACATTAGACCTTTTTCAAAATACATTAGACTTTCTACAAAAAACATTAGACCTTTTTTGAATAGGCTTTTTTGTCAAGAAATTGACTTGGCTAAACAAGGACTTGACTCGTCTGAATATACACCTTCAGGCACAATATCTTTGCAAAAAGGGTGATTTGCGCCCTTTTCGCCTTTCTCTTTTCCATATTTCGGTTTCTTGAAAATCTTTTCACTATATTTGAGCTAAATCTCCACTATACTCATGCTCGCTGTGAAAAATATTGAAACAAGTTTCATATTTCTCGCTCGCTTATTATTATATTTGCAGATTGATATAGTTTTAATCCAAACGAAGGAAATAATCATAACAATAAAATTATGGCTACTTTAAGAGAAAAAATCGGTTACGGATTTGGTGATATGTCGTCATCAATGTTTTGGAAAATTTTCAGTGCTTACTTACCATTCTTCTATGCTTCGGTTTTTCATCTAAGCCTTGAGATGACTGGTATTTTGATGTTGGTCACTCGTATCTGGGATGCTATTTCAGATCCAATGATGGGTATCATTGCAGACCGTACTCAAACGAAATGGGGTAAATATCGCCCTTACTTGCTGTGGATCTCTATACCCTTTGCTGTAGCAGGAGTTTTGCTTTTCACTAAACCAGAATGGGGTGAAACAGGAAATACTGTATGGGCATTTGTTACTTATATCCTAATGATGACAGTATATACCGCAATAAATGTACCTTATGGCTCGATGTTGGGTGTTATGACTGAGGATTCTGATGAAAAGACCGTTTTCTCTTCATACCGTATGTTTTTCGCCTATGCAGGTTCTTTCCTCGTCTTATGGATGTGGGAGCCTCTTTGCAATTTCTTTGCCAATATGAATGGAACCAATTTAGAAGGTGAAAGTTTGACACGCGACCCTCAAAGTTGGCAATATGCAATGATTGTAGTAGGTATCTGTTGTATGCTTTTGTTCTGGTTAACATTTGCTATGACTCGTGAGCATATCAGGACGGTCAAAAAGACAACAAGCGTAATGAGTGACCTTGGTTCTTTATTTAAGAATGGTCCTTGGTGGATATTGCTTGGTGGCGTTTTATTCTTCAATTTCTTTAATGCAATTCGCTACTCTATCATCCCATTTTATTTCGCCACACTGATAGCCAAAGATGCCAGTCTTACTATATTCTCAATAGATTTCTTATTCTATGCAGGTATGTTCTTGGCTGTAGGCGAGATTGCCAACATGGTTGGTGTAGCCGTTGCCACACCCATAACCTTCAAAATAGGCAAGAAGAGCACTTTCCTTATTTCACTATTTGCACTTATTGCTTTGTGTACAGCATTCTACTATATTCCTACTAACGGGACAGGAGCTTATTGGACTCTGCTGATTTTGCAAATTCTGGTTTGTATCCTAACTGGGGTGATATCTCCTTTGATTTGGAGTATGTATGCTGATATCTCTGATTATGCAGAATTGAAATTTAAGACTGCTTCCACTGGTTTGATCTTCTCGTCATCATCCATGGCCCAAAAGTTTGGAGGTGCATTAGGCGGTGCTGCTGTAATGTGGATTTTGAGTGGTTTTGGGTTCAATACTGAAAATGGCGCTATCCAAACAGAAGATGCCATTGAGGGGCTTAGACTACTGATGAGTTGGATTCCTGCTGGCGTAGCAGCATTATCTGCTCTGTTTATCTTCATATACCCTCTAAACACAAAGTGTATGAAAGAAATCAACAATGAGTTGCATAAAATTCGCCAATAATTTATTCCATTGATAATACAAACTCTAAATAAGCAAAATACAAGACATGAAAAATAGAGTATTGGGCATCGGAAATGCCCTGGTCGACACCCTGGTACAGGTGCAAGACGAAGCACTACTGACAGAAATGAATCTGCCCAAAGGTTCGATGCAACTGATCGACACCGAGGGCTACGAAGCCGTGTGCCGCCGCCTGAGCCAAATGCAGGTGAAGCGCGCTACAGGCGGTTCGGCAGCCAATACCGTATTGGCGTTGTCACACCTGGGCGCACAGCCTGGTATCATCGGTCGTGTGAGCGAAGATGACAACGGCCATTTCTTTGCCGACAACTGCAAGAGAGTGGGCATCGAGACCTTCTTGTTGCCCAGCGAATTGCCCACGGGCGTAGCCTCTACCTTCATCACCCCAGATGGTCAGCGCACCTTTGCTACCTACCTGGGTGCAGCGGCTACACTTCACGCCGACGATCTGCGCCCCGAGTGGCTCGAAGGCTATGCCTACCTCTATATCGAGGGTTACCTGGTGCAGGACCACGACCTGATATGCCGTGCCGTCGAGATGGCACATGCCGCAGGATTGAAGGTGTGTCTGGACTTGGCCAGTTACAATATTGTCGAGGCGCAGCACGAGTTTTTCTCCTACCTGCTGGACCACACCGACATTGTCTTTGCTAACGAAGAAGAGGCTTTGGCCTTCACCGGCAAGGGTCCACGCGAGGCGCTCGACCTCCTGGCTCAGCGTTGCGAAGTGGCGGTGGTGAAGACCGGCAAGGAGGGTGCGATGGCACGCCGCGGCGAGGAATTTGCACAAGCCCCCGCCGAACCCGTAGCGCAAGTGGTAGACACGACAGCAGCCGGCGACTTCTTTGCCGCAGGTTTCCTGTATCGCCACGCACAGGGCGCTCCATTGGCCGACTGTCTGGTGGCTGGTGGCGCAGTGGCTGGTGCTGTGATACAAGTAGTCGGCACACAACTGGCCGATCAGACCTGGGACGCACTGCGCCAACGCTTGGGCGTAGAGTAATTTGCCCTGAGCGCAACGACTCTGCCCCTTAGGCAAATCCACCACCTCTACTACACACTTCGATACACCCCCTTTGGTATTGACAAGACTGATATGAAAAAAACATTCACCTCACTACTCCTTGCTCTGATAGTGCTCGGCGCACATGCACAGTCCAGCCTACGCAATTTGGAATCAGCCAAACAACTCAAGACTTTTGCTGCTGTGTACAGCGAATTGGAGCGCAACTTCGTAGACACTCTCGACACCAAGAAACTCTTCAAAAACGTGATTGGATACATGCTCTATCAGATGGACCCCTATTGCACGTTTTACACAGAGGAAGAGACCGACGACCTTAAACAAATGACCACGGGCAAGTACGGCGGTATCGGCTCGATCATTTCATTTCACAAGGAGCAAAAGCGCTGTATCATCTCAGAACCTTATGCCGACATGCCTGCTGCCAAAGCGGGCTTGCGCCGCGGCGACGTGATCATGGCCATCGACGGCAAGGATTTGCCACAAGCACCAGATAGCAAAGTGGCACAATACAACGACTCGGTAAGCCAGTGCCTGCGTGGCGTGCCTGGTACAAAAGTAAAAGTGACAGTGAAGCGTATTGGCGAAAAGGAACTCCTGCACTTCGACATCGAACGCTCTACGATCACGACACCAAGCATCAACTACACCACACTTACTCCCGACTCCATCGCCTATATCTCGCTGGGCGGTTTCACCGAACATACGGCGCGCGATATGAGGGAAATTTTGCAAAAGTATGAACAGAGGGGCATGCAGGGCCTCGTCATCGACCTACGAGACAACGGCGGCGGCCTGATGAGCGAAGCTATCGAAATAGCCAACTTCTTCCTGCCGCTCGGCAAGGAGGCTGTCGCACTGCGAGGCAAGGACCCCGAGGGCAACAAGGTCTACTATACCAAAAGCCAACCCCTAAACGAAAAAGTGCCCATCGTGGTGATGGTAAACAAAAGCAGTGCATCGGCATCAGAAATCGTGGCGGGCGTATTGCAAGACTACGATCGCGCCGTGATCATGGGACAAAACACCTATGGCAAGGGTTTGGTGCAAACCAGCAAGCACATGCCCTACGAAACCATACTGAAGTATACACAAAGCAAATACTACATCCCCAGCGGACGCTGCGTGCAAGCCTACAAGTACAATGATGGTTCACCAGAGATTCTGCCCGACTCGCTGGCCAAGACGTTCTACACACAAAATGGACGCCCCGTGAGCGACTGCGGCGGCATTCGCCCCGACATCATACTGCCCGAGGATAGCCTGCCCAACCTGATGACCTATCTGAGTGCATCAAATCTGATCGACGACTATGTGGCGCTATACCGCTCGAAGCACAAGACCATCGCTCCTGCTCACGAATTCCACCTGACCGACCAGGAGTACGACGAATTCACTGCCTATTTGAAAGCACACAACTTCACCTACGATCAGCAAACGATCAAGATGCTGGAAGTGCTGCGCAAGATGGCACAATTCGAGGGCTATGGCGAAACGAGTAAGGCGGAATTTGACGCCCTCGAAGCCAAATTGAAACACAACGAGGATTACGACTACAAGTATTGGAAGGACAAGATCCGCCTATTGGTCGAAGAGGCTATCATCATCGACTATTACTACCAACAGGGGGGCTTTGCGCATTACTTCCACACCGACAAGGACTGCCACAAAGCTATCGACCTGCTGAAGAACAAAGAGGAGTTTCGCCGCCTACTGACGCCGCCTGCCAAGAAGAAAGGCAAAAAATCGTCCAAGGGACATTAAGAGCGCTCCTACCTCCACACGCCACGACACGGCACACAGCCGCCTCAATACCCACAGAAATCCCCGCTCAGCGCACCTATCGCACCGAGCGGGGATTTCTGTATATTTACTACACGGCGGGCTATACAGGGCGAATACTACCCCTCCCGCACGATAACTTGATTACTGCATATCAAAGTTGACCTTTGCCCCCTTGCTGTTGGTGAATACACCCTTGATCCTACCCGACGTGAGCACACCATCCAGTCTGCCGACATATGCACCATTGGTTCGGTCATAGGCATAGATTACTACCTTGCCACTGGGTGTGTACGATTGCACCTCAATATAGCGCACGATGTTACCATTATAGTAGGAATAAGTACCCACACCATTGTTAAGCGTCAATATAGCAGAGTGGTCGTCGCCGATAGTGCCATAATACACACCAGTCATACCATTGCCACTCACAGTACTTCCCTGTCTCGTATTACCTGAATTAGTCACCTGCATTTGACTTTCCTCCAACTCTTCTTTAGCCTTTTCCAGTTCTTCGATAGCCTTATTCATTTCTGTCATAGCAACATTTTTCTGTTGCTGACCTTTAAAAAAGAAATAGGCCGCTATACCCACACCGGTAGCGAAAAGCATCGCAGCCAGGACAGCTATCACGACATAGAGTGGACCTTTGCCACTTGAGGGCTGAGAATTAAAATTTTGACTCATAATAATATTGTTTTAGGATCTATTTCTGTCTGTCAGTTAATACTAACACATCGGCAAATATACAACAAAGAAACGAAAGTTGGCACAAAATAAGGAAGAAAACCCAATACCCGTATTTTTCTGAACACTTCAAATGATGTTTTGGAGCGCAGTTCCTCCCCGACGTACAGTGACTCAAAATCCATCAACTCCTCCACCTGCTGACTTGTCCATCCGTCCCCCACAAAAAAAGTCAGACCTTGTTTGAAAAAGGTCTGATCTTTTTTCAACAAGACGTCGCAAAATTATCACGAGGTCTTGACTTTTTTGCGCAGCGTGTGATCTATGCTACGGCTGGCTATATATCAGCGGCCACGGCGGCGCGACTTTTTGCCTTTCGCCTTGCCGCCACGGTCAAAGGCGTTGCCGGCATGTGCCGAGGCTTTGTCCTTGCGCGCCTGGATGTTCTGTGCGTGCTCGTCGTCGGCCAGGGCGAAGTCCAGGAGTTTGCGGTCCAGGTTGGCACGCTCCACGCGGATGCGCACCTTCTCGCCCAATTCGTAGCGGCGGTGGAAACGGCGACCCACCAGGCAGTAGTTGCGCTCGTCGAATTCGTAGTAGTCGTCGAGCAGTGAGCGCAGGGGGATCATACCCTCGCAACCGTTCTCGTCCACCTGTACGTAGAGGCCGAACTCGGTCACGCCCGAGATCGTGCCGTCGAACTCTTGTCCCATGCGGTCGGCCATGAATTCCACCTGCTTGTATTTGATGCTGGCGCGCTCGGCATTTGTCGCCAATTGCTCCATGTTTGACGAGTGTTCGCACAGGTCTTCGTATTTGTTGGCATTAGCCGAACGGCCGCCCTCGGCATAGCGCTTCAGCAAGCGGTGCACCATCGTGTCGGGGTAGCGACGGATGGGCGAAGTGAAGTGTGTGTAGTGCTGGAACATCAAGCCGTAGTGGCCAATATTGTGTACGCTGTAGTAGGCCTTTTGCATGGCGCGCAGGGCTACCAGTTCGACCACGCCTTCCTCGCGCTTGCCCTTCACATCCTCGAGCAGGCGGTTCAGGCTTTTGGACACTTCGGTCTTGGTGCCGTCGGTGCGCACTTTGTAACCAAATCGTGCCACGAAGGCGCTGAGCTTTTCCATTTTCTCCACATCGGGTACATCGTGCACACGATAGGGCAGAACTTTCGCCTTTTTGCCGCGAGGCACCTTGCCGATCATTTCTGCCACGCTACGGTTGGCCAGGAGCATGAACTCTTCGACCAACTTATTCGCGTCCTTTGCTACCTTGATGTAGGTAGAGATGGGGTGGCCAGTCTCGTCTATTTCGAAGCGCACCTCGGGGCGGTCGAAACCGATAGCACCTGCCTTGAAGCGCTTCGCACGCAGTGCCTTGGCAATGTGATTCAGGGTGAGGAGTTCGTCGGCATATTCGCCCTCAGGCTTAGCCCCTTTCGGCAGCGCTGTGGGATGTTCGCCAGGCAGTGCCAGGTCGGACTCCGAGGCGTCGCCATTGCGCTCGAAGATGTACTGCACCTCCTCGTAGGTGAAGCGGCGGTCCGAACAGATCACTGTGGGCGCCAGGTGCCAGTGGCGCACGTTGCCCTGCAGGTCTATCTGGAAGATGCACGAGTAGGCCAGTTTCTCCTCGTTGGGACGCAGCGAGCAGATGAAGTTGCACAGGCGTTCGGGCAACATCGGAATGGTGCGGTCTACCAGGTATACGCTGGTGGCGCGCTTTTCGGCTTCGCGGTCGATCACACTGCCTTCGGTCACATAGTGCGACACATCGGCAATGTGTACACCTACCTCCCACAGGGAGTCGCTTAGTGGGCGGATAGATATGGCATCGTCGAAGTCCTTGGCATCGTGTGGGTCGATGGTGAAGGTAGTGACCGCACGGAAGTCCTCGCGTCGTGCCAACTCCTCGGGTGTGATGTCTGCCGAGAGTTTTTCGGCCGCCTCCTCCACATGTGCGGGATATTTATAGGGTAGACCGAACTCTGCCAGTATGGCGTGCATTTCGGTATCGTTGTCCCCTTTTTTGCCCAGTATATCCAGTACTCGTCCGATGGGGCTCTTGCTATTCTCGGGCCATTCTGTGATCTGCACCACGGCTTTGTCGCCCGACTTGCCGCCCTTCAGTTTGTCCTTAGGTATAAATATATCTGTCGCCAATGCGCGGTCTTCGGTGATCAGGAAGCCAAATCCCTTTTCCACCTGCAGTTCGCCCACAAAGGTGTCTTTGGCGCGCTTCAGGATCTCGATAACTTCCGCCTCGCGGGTATGTCCACCGCGTCGTGCCAGCATAGTCACGCTGACGCGGTCGCCGTCGAGAGCGTGGTGACTATTGCGTTCGCACACCAATATGGGTTGTCCGCCGTCGTCGGGCACGAACGAGTTGCGGCCGTTGCGTTTGCGCACAAAGGTGCCTTCCATCACCTGCGAGCGGGCGGCAGTTTGATACATACCCTGACCGTCGGTGGCCAGATAGTCGTCGAGCACCAATTCCTTGAGCACATCGAGGATGAGCATCTTGGCGGGATGATTCGCGGCACGTAGGTAGTGGAAGATGTCCTTGACATTTATCTTTCTGCCCATTGATTCTTCAAACAGATCGAGCAGCAATCCGCGGATATCCTTTTTGGTGAGACGCGGAGTCTTCATTTTTTTACTTTTTGCCATAGTTTTTTCGTTTTTATCGTTATTTAATATACCCTTCCCCTGCACTTTTTGGCACCTCTTCCGATGCACTGCTGAGGACGTCTTTTCGTTCGCCCATTGGCTGTATCGGCGTGGAATTTGTGCGAGATAGGGGATTTATTTTCACAAAGGAAGTTATTTTTTTTTAATCCAAGCATTTCTCTGCACAAATTATGCACAAGAATCGCTTTTTATTTGTACATTCGCCCCGAAATGAAGAAAATCAAATACATACTCTGCGTACTACTTGCCCTGCTCTGCTTGCCACAAACCCAAGCGCAAGAGGTCGACGCCCTGCCCGAAGTGAAAGAAAGCGAGGTGGCGGCTACGGCTATGGAGGTGCAGGTGGGGCGCATCCTGTATGGGGGCGACAGCATCACGCATGTGGTGATGCCGACGTTCTATAAATATCCCGAACTGACATTCAAAAATGATAAGGAAAGGCAGCGCTACAATCGCTTGGTGCAAAATGTGAAAAAACTGCTACCCTTGGCGAAATTGGCAAAGTTGACCGTCATCGAAACTTATGAATATATCGAGACACTGCCCACCAAGGAGGCTCGCGCGGCACACCTGGATTTGATGGAGAAGGAGTTGACCAAAACTTACACACCGACGCTCAAGAAAATGAGCCGTTCGCAGGGCAAACTGTTCGTCAAACTGATCGACCGCGAGTGCAATCAGACGGGCTACGACATAGCGAAGGCCTTCATCGGTTCGTTCAAGGCCAATGCCTACCAAGCGCTGGCGTGGCTCTTCGGTCAAAGTTTGACGAAACGCTACGATCCCGAGGGCGACGACTACTTCACCGAGCGCGTAGTGCGTATGGTAGAGAGTGGACAATTGTAATAAAAGGAAACAAGAAAAATCAACACTATACAAGTAGAGGTACAGTCGCATTGTGCCTCTACTTTTTTCATTCGCCAAACTCTATAACATGCCCTAGGGCTGAGATTATTTTGTTAAAGCAAGGTCTGCGTCATTCGCCAAACTCTATAAAATGTCCCTGGGGAGATATGCCGCGCACGACGATACGGATCTGCTGATCGGGCGTACCATTATTATATAGGATGACTGATGCGCGTCCGTTGGCATCTGTCTTGACCGAAGGCATCCAGCACAGCGTGCGGCGCACATCTGTATCTTCGGGCATATCGCGACGGCGATAGTCGGGGTGATAGAAGTTTGTAGCGGGTGTGTACCCCTTGATGCGGCGTTTCTCTACGCCTTTTTTTGTCGCTATACGATAGGATTCAGGATTCTCGTAGAGCAGGATAAGATAGTCGGGCGTTTGTTCGCCGGGATTGAGATCGCGGAAGCGGCCCGCCTTGTGTCCCGGCGCCACGGCTACGGATTGAAACCACTCCACAGGGGCGGTGGCCAAATCATATTTCACCTGGTCGTTGTTTACCATAATCTCGGTGGTACGCCCACGCCATTTCAGCCCCTTTTGCAGGTTCTCGTCCGCACTTTCCGTCACGCCGCCAGTGCCTTCGCCCGACGTCGTGGATTCGCCATAATTCATCCCTGGTGTGATCTGTGCCATCGCTGCCGCAGCATCGCTCTCGGCGGTCCAGCGGGTCTCGGCACGGCTATCGAGCAAGGCGAGAAAATCCAGGATGAATTCGGCGCCGCCACCCATATCCTTGTAGCGTTCGTATTCGCGGTTCAGGTTGATGAAAAAGTCGCCTTGACGCATCCCCGCCTTCTCGCCTCCGCCATAGGAGTAGCGATTGCCTTGCAAGCCGCGGTACTTCTTTTTACCCTTCACTACAGCTTCGCCCAACACGCGGCCTACCTCTTGCGGAATCGTGTCGGTCCATTCAAACAATTCGACGGCCGAGGGCAATATTTCCGTCATCTCTGTCGCAATGGACAAGGGGGGATGGATGCGGAGCGAGGAGGCGTGAAAATCTCGCGGCGCAGGGGCAAACCAGCGGTCCAGCATCAAGCGATAATGCAAGGGGTTGCCCGCCGCATTGGTTGCGGTAAATTGCGCCATCATATCGCCCGTGTAGTCGACATTACTGACCAGCGCAAATCGCCCTTCTGCATCACTCTTGGCCTCTGCTTCCAGCGCCATGCCCTTGGGCGAATACATCTTCAGGCGTAGCGGCGTATCTGCCAGGGGGTTCATCTTTTCATTATCATGTAGCAGGCGGCCGTTCAGGGTCAGATCTTCTTCGATGGGCTGGTGGGGCAGGAAAACGTCGGGATGAGCCACTTCCTCGAAGGTGTTGCTCTGCCATCCCTGCACCATCAGTAGTGCATCGAGGGCGGCGCGGCGGTGGGGCAGGGT
>JAGKTZ010000106.1 GCA_021153165.1 Prevotellaceae bacterium | reverse complement strand
CAATATATAATATAAGGTACGAAAATAGTAAAACAATATAATCATTTATCAATATGGCAACAAAAAAAGATTTGGCAGACATGTCGGTAGAGGAAAAGTTGAAGGCATTGTACGAACTGCAAACAATGCTTTCGGAAATCGACAAAATTAAGACTCTCCGTGGTGAACTTCCACTCGAAGTGCAAGACTTGGAAGACGAAATCGAAGGTCTCTCACACCGCGTAGAAAAGTACCAAGAAGATATCGAAAAGTTGCAAAGCGACATCGCGCAAAAACGCATCAAAATCGATGAAGCAAAAGCTGCTGTCGAAAGATATCAAGGTCAATTGAACGATGTGAAGAACAACCGCGAGTATGATATGTTGACCAAGGAAATCGAATTCCAAAACTTGGAAATTGAATTGCAAAACAAACGTATCAACGAAGCCAACCGCGCTATCGAAGCAAAGCAAAATGATGCTAAAGCAGCAAGCGAAGCGTTGGAAAATCGTCGTGCGGACTTGGAAGTAAAGAAGTCGGAATTGGATGAAATCATCAGCGAAACTAAGGCAGAAGAAGAAAAGTTGCGCGAAAAAGCTAAGACTTTGGAAGTAACTATCGAACCACGCCTGCTCGCTGCTTTCAAGCGTATCCGCAAGAATTCGCGCAACGGTTTGGGTATCGTATACGTAGAACGTGATGCTTGTGGCGGTTGCTTCAACAAGATTCCACCTCAGCGCCAATTGGATATCCGTATGCGCAAGAAGATCATCGTTTGCGAATACTGCGGACGTATCATGATCGACCCCGAATTGGCTGGTGTAGAAGTAAACAAACCTGCAGAAGAAAAGCCAAAGCGTCGTTTGCGTCGCACGCTCAAGGCGTAATAGCACGGCTCAATGAAATAACTGCCTCTGTGTTTCCCAGGCGAGCACAGGGGCAGTGTTTTTTATATGGCTATGCATGGACAGGACGACGTGTGTGGAAAATAGTTGAAAATAATAGCAAAACAGCGTCAAAACTCGCATGAAAATAACCTTAATCGTAGTCGGAAAAACGACGGATAAACGCATCAACGACCTGGTCGGCGAATATGCCGCAAGGGTGGGGCACTACATCACTTTTGATATAGAAGTAATCCCTGAATTGAAGAATACAAAAGCCCTGAGCGAACAGCAACAGAAGGAACGCGAAGCAGAGCTGATCCTAAAGTCCCTGAAGGATGGCGACTGGCTCGTGTTGCTGGATGAAGGGGGGAAGGAATTTCGCTCGGTGGAATTTTCGAATTATATCCAAAAAAGACAGCAGACGGTGCCTCGTCGGATGGTATTTCTCGTTGGGGGACCCTACGGATTTGCTCCTTCGATTTATGCCAAGGCAAACGAAAAAATTTCTTTGTCTCGCATGACCTTTTCGCACCAAATGGTTCGCCTCTTTTTCGTAGAACAATTGTATCGCGCCATGACCATCATGCGCGGCGAACCCTATCATCATGAGTAGAATCCTTGTCCTGCTACTCTCGCTCTTGATTGCTATGCCAACGATGGCACAGCAACCATTTCGAGTGATGGAGTATAATGTGGAAAACCTCTTCGATACGCTTGATGATCCTAGATGTCAAGATGAAGATTTCCTGCCCGATGGCAGATGCCAATGGGATACGTTGCGCTATCGCAAGAAGTTGGCCAATCTGTCCAAAATCATCATGGCGGCAGGTGGAGCTTCGCCTGTGGACCTCGTCGCTTTGTGTGAAGTAGAGAATGACTCTGTGCTCACAGCCTTGACCCAGTACACCCGACTACACAGATTGGGCTACGAATATGTGGTGACAAACAGTGGCGATGTGCGCGGCATAGATGTGGCCCTGCTGTATCAACCCATGCGCTTCGGCCTGTTGGAGTGGCGCGAGATGTCTGTGCCTTATGATTCAGAGAAAGAGCGCCCCACGCGACACATCTTGCATGCTACAGGGCGTCTGCAAAGCGGAGATACTTTGGACGTATTTGTGGCGCACTTTCCCAGCCGAAGGGGAGGAACTAAAGCGACTGAAGGATATCGATGTAGAGCTGCAAAAGTGCTGAGAAATGCCGCAGACAGTATCGTGCGTCATCGTGCTACTCCGCTTGTTGTAATAGCGGGAGACTTCAACGACGAACCTCAAAATAAGAGCATTGCTGAGGTGCTAGGTGCACAATCTGCAAAGGCACTTTCGTCCCCAAAGCCTAAGCAATCTACTGCTGCTGTCAACGAAAAAAAATCGCAATATACGATATTGTCCGACCGCCTTTCGGCTTGTGATGGCAAGGTGAAAGGTACCTATAAATATCAAGGCAATTGGAATCGCTTGGACCATATTATTGTCCACTCGTCCATGCTTTCTGCCTCTCATTCGCTTCACACTTCGCCGCAGGATTGCCAAATTTTCGCCCACCCCTATCTATTGACCGATGACCCAAACGAATGGCAAGGCGTACAGCCCCGCCGCATGTTTTTGGGTGATTTCTACAAAGGTGGTGTGAGTGATCACTTGCCCTTGGTGCTGACATTGTGGATGAGTAAGTAGGAAAAAAGCAACGACTGGTAACTCGAGCGACGCTCGAGTTTTTTTGTCCATTTTTTCGTCGTGAAACATAGAAAAAGCATAAAATCTAATCGCTGAGAATCGCGTAGAAATTTTTTTTTGACCATTGGTCGGCTACAGCGCAAGCACAAGCGGTTAAAATGCATGAAAAACAAGTGGATTTTGCAATTTGGCTTTTTGCTTGATGCTGATTTTCAGTGGAAAACGAATTTTCTTTGTTGTGAAAATAGCCGATTTTTTTTGTCATAAACAAAGTGGCTAAAAAAATAGTCTAGGGTTTGTTGAAACTTTCCTAGGCTTTTTTTAAAAAACATTAGACTTTTTTTCAACAAACCCTAGACTTTTTTCTACTCCCCCTATTTCTCACAAATCTTCGCATCCTATTTCGTCGAAATGATTTGTCAAAATTTCTGCAACATTTGTTCCACGAAATCTGGCATAATGTGAGGGCACAACTTTGCTAATTTTTAGACCTATGGGTCAAATTGCAGGATAAGACATGGAGAGTCCCCCGATAAACACAGTATGTTTGAGTGTTTCAAAATTTTCAGGAACAAAATTGAG
>JAGKTZ010000105.1 GCA_021153165.1 Prevotellaceae bacterium | reverse complement strand
ATTCGTGAGATTGCCTTTAGCCCCTACGGGCGGCGAACTTTGTTTCGTGGTTAAAAAACTTATTAAAATTCCAAGATTCTCAAGATTTGCGTGAGATAACTATTATTCGTGTTATTCGTGCGATTCGTAGTTACTCCCCATAACTCTCAACATTCCCTCCCCGACATTAATCGTTAAACGTTAATCGTTAAAAATGCAAAGTATTTCTACTTTTTCAAATAATATCGTCAGACGCATCCACGTTTGGAGCGAAAAACATTTGACGCCTAAGCAGTTTTTGCTCGTCTTGAGTTTTTTCGTAGGTATCGGTGCGGCGCTGGCGGCGTGGTTGCTGAAATGGTTGATTCACGAAATCGAACACCTGCTGACATCCCACTTTATTGCTACAGGGTCCAACTGGCTGTATCTGGTCTACCCTATTGTGGGTATCCTGCTGACGGCACTATTTATCAAATATGTCGTGCGCGATGACATAGGGCATGGCGTGACGAAGATATTGTATGCCATTTCACGCAAACAGGGATTTATCAAGTCGCACAATTGCCTGTCGAGCGTGGTCGCCTCGGCCACAACAATTGGCTTTGGTGGTTCGGTGGGGGCAGAGTCACCCATTGTATTGACCGGTTCGGCTATTGGGTCGAGCCTGGGACGTTTATTCAATTTGGACCACAAGACACTGATGTTGCTGATAGGTTGTGGCGCCTCGGGCGCTGTGGCAGGCATCTTCAAAGCGCCAATTGCTGGGTTGACGTTTACGCTGGAGGTTTTGATGATAGACCTGACGATGGCTTCGTTGATGCCTATTATGGTAAGTTGTCTGACGGCAACGTGCATTACCTATGCGCTGACGGGAACTGAGGCTATGTTCTCCTTCGAACTGATGGATCCTTTCGTGATAGACCGTGTACCGACGGCAGTATTGCTCGGTGTGTGCTGTGGTCTGTTGTCGCTCTATTTCACCCGAGTGATGAATAGTTTCGAGCGCATCTTTGCGAAAGTTAACAATATGTATAGCAAACTGGCTCTGGGTGGCGTGGTGCTATCTGCACTCATCTACTTCTTCCCCTCGCTGTATGGCGAAGGATATAGCACCATCACGACATTGCTGAGGGAAGGCGGCAATGCGGGGGCAGATTCCGTGATGAACAATTCACTCTTTGCTGGTCATGGCAACTTGCTGCTGGTCTATTTGGGTTTGACCATGCTTTTCAAAGTCTTTGCTACTACAGCGACCAATGGTGGTGGCGGCTGCGGTGGTACATTTGCGCCAAGTTTGTTCTTGGGTTGTATTGGCGGCTACGTCTTTGCTTCCATTTGGAATATGTATCAGCCATTCGGCATCTATGCGCCTTGCACCAACTACGCTCTGCTGGGCATGGCAGGTGTGATGAGTGGCGTATTCCATGCACCACTGACGGGCGTATTCCTTATTGCCGAACTCACAGGTGGCTATGCCTTGTTCATCCCCTTGATGATAGTCTCAGCATGCAGTTATCTGACCATCCATGCCTTTGAACCGCACAGCATTTATTCGATGCGTTTGGCTCGCCGCGGCGAATTGCTCACACACAACAAGGACCGCTCCGTGCTCACCCTGCTCTCGATGGACGCCATCATTGACAAGAGCCGACCAATCCTGAAACCCGATATGAATCTGGGCGAGGTGGTGCAAATTATCTCGCAAAGCAAGAGCATCCACTTTGCCGTGTGCGATATGACGGGCAATTTGCAAGGAATTATCAACATCAACGCCTTGCGAAAACTGATATTCCGTAGCGAACTCTACCGCATGTACAAAGCCGAACAACTGATGCAGAAGCCACAGGGCTTGTTGCGCACAGATATGTCGATGCCTGCCGTAATGGAGACTTTCGAACACTCAGATGCCGGCACATTGTCGGTGACAGATGCCGATGGCAAATTTGTAGGGTTCATACAAAAGAGCCGACTCTACGAAGCCTATCGCAAAGTGATGAAGGACTTTTCAGAAGAATAGACACAGAAAAGATAAATCATATATTTATACCATAAAATCATGAACAAAGATATCCGTATCGTATATATGGGCACACCCGACTTTGCCGTAGAAAGTCTGCGCAAACTGGTCGAAGGTGGATATAACGTAGTGGGCGTTGTGACTATGCCCGACAAAGCCGTAGGTCGCCATCACACACAATTGCAACCCTCGGCGGTGAAAATGTATGCCGTGGAGCAAGGTATCCCTGTATTGCAACCCGAAAAGTTGAAAGACCCTGAATTTCTGGAAGCCTTGCGTGCGCTGAATGCCGACTTGCAAATCGTAGTCGCCTTCAGAATGTTGCCAGAAGTCGTATGGGATATGCCACGCCTGGGCACATTCAATCTGCATGCTGCCTTGCTACCACAATATCGCGGCGCAGCGCCTATCAACTGGGCGGTGATGAATGGCGAGACACAAAGCGGTGTGACGACTTTCTTCCTGGACAAAGATATTGACACGGGCGTGATTATCCACCAGACTCCCGTAGCCATCTCACTGACCGACGATGCTGGCGACTTGCACGACAAGTTGATGTATGTAGGCGCCGACTTGGTAGTAAAGACAGTCGACGACATCACCCGTGGCACTATCCGACCACGTCCACAAAGCGAGTGGATAACCGCCGACATGGTGTTGCACCACGCTCCCAAGATTTTCAAAGAAACTTGCCGCATCCCCTGGGCAGAAAAGTCTATGAAGGAAGTCTACGACCATATCCGCGGACTATCGCCCTACCCTGCAGCATGGACGGAATTGATTACTGACAAAGGTCCAAGCGTGCTGAAGATTTACCGCACTGCAATGGAAGAAACCACTCCAGCAGAAGCACCTGGCACTGTGGTCGTAGAAGCACCGAGCACTTTCAAGGTGGCTACAAAGGAAGGTTACTTGCACATTCTGTCCCTGCAAATCGCTGGCAAGAAGCGCATGGAGGTCACAGAATTCCTTCGCGGTTTTCATGCAGCGGATGATTTGAGAGTGGAGTAAGGTCACCCGTTGCCACGAATGATTTATCTCACGCAAATCTTGAGAATCTTGGAATTTTAATAAGTTTTTTAACCACGAAACAAAGTTCGCCGCCCGTAGGGGCTAAAGGCAATCTCACGAAT
>JAGKTZ010000066.1 GCA_021153165.1 Prevotellaceae bacterium | reverse complement strand
ATACTGAGGCGCAATACTATTTGGGCTTGTGCTATTTGAATGGACAAGGGGTGAAAAAGAACTATGTTGAGGCCTACAAATGGTTTACTAAAGCAGATGTTCAAGGGTATGCTGATTCCAAAGACAAGATGAACCAATGCCTTGAAAAGGCTGATGTGCAAAACTACGTGGGCAACTGCTATGCCAATGGCGAAGGTGTGCCCCAAAACTACGCCGAAGCCGCAAAATGGTGGCGCAAGGCCGCCGAGCAAGGCTATGCTTCTGCGCAAAACTATTTGGGTTGGTGCTATGAAAATGGCTATGGTGTGCCCCAAGACTATGATGAAGCCTACAAATGGTGGCGCAAAGCTGCTGAGCAAGGTTTTGCCCAAGCGCAAAAAAATTTAGGTTGGTACTATTATCATTATGGCTATGACTGGGGCGAAGCCGCAAAATGGTACCGCAAGGCCGCCGAGCAAGGTCATGCCCAAGCGCAATTCAATTTGGGTTTTTGCTATCTAAATGGCGAAGGTGTGACCCCAAACAAGGTGGTTGCTATAAAATGGTTCAAAAAGGCGGCACAGCAAGGTAATGAATATGCTAAAAATGCTTTAGAAGGACTGGGCGAGACTTGGTAGGCTATCTCTGGTGGACAATTGCAGTTAGTGCTTGACCAATGAAAATTCGTGAAAATTCGTGTTGATTCGTGGTAAAAACAAATCTACGTGGTAAAGCAAAAATATTCGTGGTTTATACACGTGATACATGAGATACGTGGAGAAAATTAATTTATCAACTGATTACACAGATTTTTTGCACATGATGCGATTAAATCACGATCTCCGTGTGATTTAAACAGAATTTAAACTGATTTCTCAGCACTGCATCTGTTTTTTCTGTCTATTCGATAGCATTATACAATATCAAGCATAATTAAACTGTTAAATCAGTGCCATCTGTTGTTTATAAAAAATACAAGTGATACGCGAGATACGTGGAGAATTTAAGACGCCTTAGGGTCTTTAAGGTCCTTAGGGTCTTTAAGGTCTTTAGAGAGCCCCCTCCCCTTCCAATCAACAACATTAAATACAAACAATATGACTAAACATCAACATTTCACTGGACTGACCGAAGCGGAGGTTTTGCAGAGCCGCGAGGCGCATGGCGTCAATGTGCTCACACCGCCCGAGAGGGAGTCGCTGTGGAGCAAATTCATGGCGAAATTTCAGGATCCGCTGATTCGTATTTTGCTCGTGGCAGGCGTGCTGTCCATCGGTATAGCTTGCTACGAATACTGGGGGCTGCATAGCGCACACGGCGCGGCAGTCTTCTTCGAACCCATCGGGATCTTCATAGCCATACTCCTTGCCACAGGACTGGCTTTCTATTTTGAAATGATGGCCGACCGCGAGTTTGCCATCCTCAACCAGGTCAACGACGACGAACCCATCAAGGTGATACGCGGCGGCAATACCATCGAGATACCCAAGCGCGACGTCGTAGTGGGCGATCTGGTCATTCTGTCTACGGGCGACGAGGTGCCTGCCGACGGCGAATTGCTCGAAGCCGTTTCGTTGCATTTGGACGAATCGACCCTGACCGGCGAACCCGTTTGTGCGAAGACGACGCTGGAGGCAAACTTCGACCCCGAAGCCACCTTCCCCAGCAACCATGTGATGCGTGGCACCAAGGTGATGGAGGGGCACGGCGTGTGTCGCGTCTTTGCTGTGGGCGATAGGACCGAAAATGGAAAAGTCTTCGAAGCCGCACAAATCGACGACAGTGTCAAGACTCCGCTCAACGAGCAGTTGGACGGCCTGAGTCGTGTCATCACCAGTTTGAGTTATCTCTTTGCGGGATTGGTGATCATCGGCCGCCTGTTGGTCTACTTCGAGTGGAACGCTTGGGCATACACCTTGCTCCTCCCAATTGCTTTGTTCTTTTATTTAGTAGTCAAAAAGTTTCCAGAATACAGCAAGCAGAAATGTATCGGCATCATCGTAGCCTTCTTCTTGATCTTCATGGCGATGGTATTAGGCGCATTCGAAATGGTGCACCCCGGAGAGGAAGTTACCGAACTCCTGACCAGCACCATGCAGACCCTGATGATCGCCGTCACACTGATCGTCGTGGCGGTGCCCGAAGGTTTGCCCATGGCGGTGACATTGAGCTTGGCGTACAGCATGCGCCGTATGCTCAAAACGAACAATCTGGTGCGCAAGATGCACGCTTGCGAAACGATGGGTGCGGCTACCGTCATCTGTACGGACAAGACGGGTACGCTGACGCAAAATCAGATGCGTGTGTACGAGACCCAATTCTATGCGCTGAAGGACCAACAACTGGGCGCCGACGCGGTGAGCCTGATGATCAAGGAGGGCATCGCGGTCAACTCTACCGCATCGCTCGACCTGTCCGACCCTGCACGTGCCAAGGTGCTGGGCAATCCCACCGAGGGCGCTTTGCTCCTGTGGCTCAAGGATCAGGGCGAGGATTATCAGGCGTTGAAGGAAGCAACGACGCTGGTCGAAGAACTCCCCTTCTCGACCGAACGCAAATATATGGCTACGGTCGTGACTTCTGCCAACGGCTGCCGTGTGCTCTATGTCAAGGGGGCGCCCGAAATCGTCTACGCGCTGTGCAAGACGACGGCCAATGGGGTGAAGAAGGAAGAGATCGACGCACAACTCCTGGCCTACCAAAAACAAGCCATGCGCACACTGGGCTTTGCCTATCAGGTGCTGGATGAGGGCGACAAGACCATCGAGGACCACTGCGTCGTAGCCGAGGCATTGACCTTTGTGGGCGTCGTAGCCATAGCCGACCCCGTGCGTGCCGACGTGCCTGCTGCCGTAGCCGAATGTATGCGTGCCGGCATTGCCGTGAAGATCGTGACTGGCGACACTCCGGGCACAGCCATGGAGATAGGTCGACAGATTGGTCTGTGGAGCGATGCAGATAACGAGCGTGCTATTATCACCGGTCCGGAATTTGCCGCACTGACGGACGAAGAACTGGACGAACGGGTCATGGATCTGAAAATTATCGCACGTGCTCGACCGATGGACAAAAAGCGCCTGGTGGAATCCTTGCAACGCCTGAATCAAGTGGTATCGGTGACAGGTGATGGTACCAATGACGCGCCAGCCCTGAATGCTGCCCACGTGGGGCTGTCGATGGGCGACGGTACCTCGGTGGCCAAGGAAGCCAGCGACATCACCATCATCGACAATTCGTTCAGCAGTATCGGTCGTGCTGTGATGTGGGGTCGCTCGTTGTATCAGAACATACAGCGCTTCTTGCTGTTCCAGTTGACGGTCAATGTCGCTGCCTGCTTCATCGTACTCTTTGGCGCCTTCATGGGCACCGAGTCGCCGCTCACCGTCACCCAGATGCTATGGGTCAACCTGATCATGGATACCTTTGGCGCCATGGCATTGGCATCCCTGCCTCCATCGCCTGCCGTGATGGCCGATGCGCCACGCGACCGCAGCGCCTTCATCCTGAACCGCTCGATGATCTCGAATATCGTGGGCGTGGGGCTGTTCTTCTTTGCCCTGACGCTGGGCTTCCTCTACATCTTCCAGCACTACGATGTGCGCTGCATGATGGACTTGTTGCACCTCGTGCCCACCGCCGACAACCACGTCACTCCCTACGAGCAGACACTGCTCTTCTCGATCTTCGTATGGACGCACTTCTGGTACATGTTCAACACCCGCTCCTACGCTGCCGGCAACAGTTATTTCCGCCTGAAGCAAAGCAGTGGTTTCCGCACCATCGTCGGCGTGATCGTCGTGGGTCAGATCGTCATCGTGGAATTGCTCTACAATTTCTTCAACGTCGAACCCATGTTGCACACCGCCGACTGGCAGATCAACCCCACCGGCATCACCGACTGGCTCATCATCGTGGGCGTGTCCTCGCTCGTGCTATGGATCCGCGAACTCTGGTTTATGGTGAAGAGGAAATAGGGAGAGCGAGGGACTACTTCTGCTCAAACGAAGAATAAAAAAGTGCAAGGTCGGCGAAATGCTAACCTTGCACTTTTTGATTTATAATACACAAAACTGTGAAAACTATCAGTCCTTAACGGATACACTTAACTTTGAAGTTGTATTTTTTTCCTGATTGTGTAGCATAGAAGGTACCCGTGATCACATTACCATATTTGCCTTCGAAATAGCCTGTCAATTCGCCGTAGTCGTTGTATTCTTCCATGATCAATCGGCTGCCTTTGAAGTATATTCTCAGACCAAGTGTATGTTTGGGACCCTTGCTCTTGTAATAGTATTCGCCCCAACCTGCTTCAACATTTATCGTCATGCGGATGGGGTATTTGCCTATTGTGCCATCATACACATGTTCTCTGTTTACCTTTTCCACTTCTGTCGTTTCAGGCAGATTGTTCAATGGTTCGTTTGTTGAAGCATAGAGGTTGCCACTCACGAGGAATGCGAATGCTGTCGCAAGGATGCAGAGTACGCCTCTGCCGCTCTTTAGAATTTGTTTTTTCATAGTTTATTGTTTTTTTGTTTTAAGTAAAAAATGTATAACTTTGCAAATATAAGACTTATTTCAAACAACGTCAAATGTTTTTCAAAAAAGATATAATTTCGACAATGCGTAACCTTCGTTTCTATATCTATACTGCTCTGTTGGTCGTGGTCGCTCTGCTCACCATACCCTATTTTTGCGATTTGATGGGCATCCTCTTTTTGTCTGCCACACCTATTCTGTCGCAACTTTCGCTCTACAAATGGGTGGCTGTGGGTATGGTGGCAATGCTCGTGGCAAAGCGTATATTGGGCAGCAATTTCGGATGGCTTGAGACGTTCAGTCACGAACTGACCCACACCGTCGTAGCCCTGTTGCTATTCAGGCGGGTGCACTCCTTTCATGCTGCCGAGGATGGCGGTTTGGTTTCTACGAGTGGTAGCATGGGGCGCGGTATGATACCGATGTCGCTGGCGCCCTATTGTTTGCCAATATTCACTTATTTACTTTTGCTGATCCGTCCGCTGATAGGTGTTCACGGCATTTGGATATTTGATATTTTGATCGGTCTGACCCTTGCCTTTCATCTCGTCTGTTTCAACAATCAGACGGGGCGTCACCAGACCGACATCAATCGCTATCCCCTGCTCTTCGCCTATGGTTATATCTATTTGGCACGACTCATCAACGTTTGCATCTTGCTCGTCGCTTTCTTTCCAGACTACAACGTCTTCACCTCAATATGGCGCCTGCTCTGTGCGTGGTACGACAATCTGTTGGCTATTGGCGCGTGGTGGTGAAGTGGTGTGAGCGGCTGTCGTCAAGATAGCAAAAGGCGCCTGTAGAGACGTCCCATTGGGGCGTCTTAAATCTCCACGTATCTCGCGTATCTCGTGTATTTTGCCTTACCACGTAGATTTGTTTTTACCACGAATCAACACGAATCAACACGGATTTTCATTGGTCAAGCACCTTACTTTTTTGGGGGGAGAGGGTAAAAGTTTTTTGTAGCGAGCGCTGTGCCTACGCTTATTGTTCGTCATTTTGCCAAAACTCGATAGTGCGTCCGAAGCGTTGCAGCGTCGTGCGGCTCACCCCTATTGGCATACGCGGACCCGGCACACCGCTACCCAGGACTACGGGCGAGAGTTCGCGCCACGCTTCGTCCCACAGACCGCGGTCGATGAAGGATTGTAGCGTCTGACAGCCGCCCTCGACCAGCAATGACTGCACGCCGCGTCGATTGAGCGATACGAGCAGGGTGTCGATGTCCGAACAAGCCTCGAATCCCGCTGGCAATTCACCCTCGGAAGGGTTGCCCAGCACGATGCGCAGGGGCGAGGGACCGTCCCACAGACGAGTGGTCAGCGATGGGCGGTCGGACAGCAATGTGGTGTGTCCCACCAAGATGGCGTCGTGAGTGGCACGCTGGTGGTGCACACGTATCGACGAGTGCGGCGAAGACAGGGCTACGGGCGCACAGGTGGTAGTGGGCGAGAGGTCGGAACTGGTGCTGAGGTTCTCGGTCTCGGTAGAGGTCTCGGTAGTGGTAGTAGTAGAGAAAACTTCGTCCTCGTCTCTCCAGCGTCCGATGAAGCCGTCGGCACTGACTGCCCACTTCAGCGTGATGAAGGGTCGCCCCTGGGCATGACAAGTGATGAATCGGCGGTTCAGGGCTTGACACTCTGCCTCGAGCACCCCGACCGTCACATCCACGCCAGCGTCGCGCAACATCTGTATACCGCGACCCGCCACCTTGGAAAAGGGATCCACACATCCCACCACCACGCGGGGGATGCCCGTGCGGATGATCAGTTCGGCACAGGGCGGTGTGCGACCATAGTGTGCACAGGGTTCCAGACTGACGTAGATGGTGCTATCTTGTAGCAAATGGCGGTCGCCCTCCTTGACGGACTTCACCGCATTGACCTCGGCATGCGCCTTGCCGCAACAGATGTGAAAGCCCTCGCCGATGATGCGATCTTGGTGCACGATCACCGCTCCCACCATCGGGTTGGGCGCCGCACCCATTTCGCCACCGCGCGCCAACTGTATGCAGCGACGCATCCATTTCTCGTGATTTGCCTCTATATTCATATTTTCTTTGTATTTTTGTGGGATGGGGGGCTAGATGGTCTAGAAGGTCTAGATTTTCTAGATGCTCTAGAGTCTCTAGATTTTCTAGAATCTCTAGGCTCTCTGCCCTCTCCTCTCTCCTCTCTCAACACTCCTCACTCCTAAAAATGTCTTCACTATTTCAAATATCCGCCGGCGAAATGCCACTGGGGCAATTGCACCGCCACATCACCGCCACGTTGGCGTCGCGCTACGACGTGGGCGAAGCTCGTGCCCAAGCCTTCATCCTGCTCGAGGACGCCTTTGGTGTGGCCCGTCTCGACGTCTATGCCGACAAAGTTAGGTATTTTTCTTCGGACGAGTGCCAGCGCTTGCTATCTATTTTGCAATCCTTGGGCGAAGGCGTGCCCCTACAATATGCTTTGGGCGAAGCCAAATTCTGCGGCCGTGCCTTTGCCGTAGATACTTCCACCTTGATCCCGCGCCCCGAGACCGAGGAACTGGTCCACTGGTGTGTGGCAGAGGTTGATCGGGCTTTCGGACCATCTCAAGCACAGCATCCTCTCCTCGGGTCTGGCGAACAGCATGCTCTCCTCGAGTCTGTCGCACAATACACCCTGCTTGATGTCGGTACGGGTAGCGGTTGCATAGCCATATCCTTGGCGCTGGCTTTGGGAGCGGGATGGCAAGTCCAGGCTTGGGATATCTCGCCCGCCGCCCTCGACGTGGCCCGCCGCAATGCCCTGCGCCACGGTGCCATGGTAGATTTTCGCCAGCAGGACGCACTGGACACCTCTGCCGTATCGGATTGCTATCACGTCATCGTGAGCAATCCGCCCTATATCTGCGACAGAGAACGCAGCGAGATGGCATCGCACGTGCTGGACCACGAACCCCACACCGCCCTGTTTGTGCCCGATGCCGACCCGATGCTGTTCTATCGAGCCCTGGCCCAGTTGGCGCGTCGCACCCTGATGCCCGGCGGTCTGCTGATGGTCGAGATCAATCGTGCCTATGCCGCCGAAACGATGGCCGTCTTCGAGCAGGCAGGGCTGACCGATGCCACCCTGCGCCACGATGCCTATGGCAATCCGCGCATGGTCTGCGCTTGGCTGAGGGAATAAAGGGCTGTAGGGTCTCTAAGGTCGGCCTTAAAGATCAGTAGCCATTATCCACCCCCTCCGAGCCTAAAGCTCTCGTCCCCCTGTCTCAGGGGGACATTGCGGAGTGTGCTTAACCTTAAAGACCTTAGAGACCCTAAGGACCCTTTCCTCTCTCCTCTCTCCTCTCTCCTCATTGCTGCGATGTCCTTCTCCCTATTTTTCTTCGAAAAAAAGTACACCTTTTTTTAACGGGGCGTCGCAAAATTTCAAAAAGGTCTGGACTTTTTTTCGACGTTTTTCTGTCTCAAAATAATGTTGTTTTTTTCAAAAAAATATAGTGGGGATAAAATGTAAATCACGAAAAACCCTTAACTTTGCACTCCGTATGAGACACGGTTTTGACAACGAAAAATATCTAAAGATTCAGTCCGAACACATCAAGCAACGCATTGCTCAGTTCGGCGACAAATTGTATCTGGAATTTGGTGGCAAATTGTTTGACGACTTCCATGCCAGCCGCGTGCTGCCTGGATTTCAGCCCGACAGTAAGTTGCAAATGCTATTGCAACTGCGCGACGACGCCGAGATGATACAGGTGATCAGCGCCCTGGATATCGAGAAGAACAAGGTGCGCGGAGACCTGGGTATCACCTACGACGAGGACATCCTGCGCCTGCACGCCGAATACCAAAGCGTGGGCCTGAAGTCCGACCATGTGGTGATCACACACTACAACGGACAGTCCAGCGTGGCTGCCTTTCGCGCACGATTGGAGCGCCAGGGCATCAAGGTGTGCTATCACTACACCATCGAGGGCTATCCCAACAATGTGGCGCTGATCGACTCGGAGGACGGCTTCGGACGCAATGACTATGTCGAAACCACTCGCCCACTGGTCGTGGTTACAGCACCGGGACCTGGTAGTGGAAAGATGGCAGTGTGCCTGAGCCAACTCTACCACGAACAAAAGCGTGGCATCAAGGCGGGCTATGCTAAATTCGAGACCTTCCCCGTGTGGAATCTGTCGCTGAAACATCCCGTCAATCAGGCCTACGAAGCGGCTACCGCCGACCTGAACGACGTGAATATGATCGACCCCTTCCACCTCGAGGCGTACGACAAAATCGCTGTCAACTACAACCGCGATATCGAAATTTTCCCCGTACTCAATTCCCTTTTCGAAGGTATCTACGGCGAAAATCCCTACAAATCGCCCACCGATATGGGTGTGAATATGCTGGGATTCTGTATGTGTGACGAGGAGGCTTGCTGCGACGCCGCACGCCACGAGATCATACGCCGCTACTACACCGCACTGAATCGCCTGGCTGTGATGGGCGACAACGAGAACGAGGTGAACAAGATCGCGCTGGTGATGAAGAAGGCTCAAATCACCACCGAATACCGCCGACCCACCGTGGCTGCCAAGGCACGCAAGGAGGAGAGCGGACTCTCGGCCGCTGCTATCGAACTGCAGGACGGTACCATCATCACTTCGTCTTCGTCCGAATTGCTCGGTCCAAGTGCAGCGCTCATCCTGAACGCAGTGAAGCATCTGGCGGGCATTGATCATAACATCCGACTGATTCCACAACGCATGATCGAACCGATACAGCGCACGAAGGTTTCCTTCCTGCACGGCAAGAATCCCCGTCTGCACACCGACGAAGTGCTCGTGGCGCTCTCTGTGCTGAGCATCGACGACGACAACTGCCGCCGCGCGCTGGAACAGTTGCCCAAATTCGACGGTTGTCAGGTACACTCCACCGTGATGCTGAGCGAAGTGGACCACAAGATCTTCAAAAAACTAGGTGTAGGCTTGACCTGCGACCCAGTACGTAAGGTTTAGGTGAACGAGGAACGATAAACGAGGAACGAGGATGGATGGTTTTGTTAAAGAATACTCTATTTTTGCAGACAAGAAATTTTGAAAATACCCCAAATCCAACCATGGTTTATTTGCCCATGTCGAATAAAATGTTAGCAAGCAAGCAAGCAAGCAAGTAGTACACTATATACTATAATATAAAGAAGGCCTCGCTGGTGGAGATCATCTCCGTCGGCGGGGCTTTTGCGTTTTACGGAATTTAATAATCAAGTAAATTATACACTATGAAAAAAACTCTACAAACTTTATTATTTGCCTTAATAGCAATTATGATGCCAATAGGAGCATGGGCGCAAACCTCGACTATAGACCTGTCTACATTGACGGCGACTTATGTCATCAGCGACAGCGAAGAATACACTTTCACCGGCTCCGGCAAGTACGGTATCAAGGTAGAAAGCGGAAATCCGAGGATTATCCTGAATAATACAAGCATTACTGTTGATGAGGGCAGTGCTATTGATGTCGCATCCGGCAGCAACGCAACCATATTTGTGCTGGGTGACAATACGATAGGCACTACAAAAACAGAATATTCGGATGTACCATGTGGTGGTATTTTTGTAGCAGAGGGCGGAACAGTTAATATTACCTCAAACGGGACGGATAATATTCTTCGTGCTCACGGTACTCTTGCTGCAGCCATTGGCGGAAAGTACATCCACGGCAGCGAAAGTTATAATGCCGGTAGCATTAGCATTTCAAACGTCACTGTATATGCATATACGAACAACTTTTACGCTTCAGCCATTGGTGCAGCAGGCAGGGGGTCCTGCGGAACAATCAATATTACAAACGCTGTCGTATATGCCTATGGTGCCGGTGACAGATGGACTTCTACTCCCGGTATCGGAAGCGCTTGTGATCATGTGGGTTTGGCTGAAACGATTCCTGTTGTGATTATTTCGGGTTCTGAAATACATACCTTTAGATACAACCCGTATTCTGACTATATTGGATATTTGGGAGATGAAAT
>JAGKTZ010000104.1 GCA_021153165.1 Prevotellaceae bacterium | reverse complement strand
ACATTATATATACGTATAACGAAAAAAGATTTGAATTTTGACGAATCAAGGTGCCGTGAATCCTCAAAAAATCCTTAAATTTGCGCCACATGCCTCAACCTCGTCTATGATCGCGTCTTGATGCGAGCGGCGGAGGTGATAGCGTGGGGCAAGCGAATTGTGCTAATACATCAAAAATCTCAACATATATGAACAAGATTGTAAGCAAAAAGCAATTTTCTGAGAAGGTGTTTCAACTGGTCATCGAAGCGCCACTGATTGCTAAGTCTCGCCGTGCGGGCCACTTTGTGATGGTGCGTGTGGGCGAAAAGGGTGAACGCATGCCCTTGACTATCGCCGAAGCAGACCCCGTGGCTGGCACTATCACTCTGGTGGTACAAACAGTGGGTGTATCATCATCCAAATTAAGTCTATTGCAACCTGGCGACTATATCACCGACGTCGTAGGACCTTTGGGCAAGGCTACTCATATCGACAACTTCGGTACCGTGGTATGCGCCGGAGGTGGCGTGGGTGTAGCACCAATGTTGCCTATCGTACAAGCATTAAAGGCAGCAGGCAACCGTGTCATCACCGTCTTGGCAGGTCGCAGCAAGGATTTGATTATCCTTGAGGAAGAGATGCGACGCAGTTCCGACGAAGTCATCATCATGACCGATGATGGTTCGTATGGTAAACAAGGATTAGTGACACAAGGCATAGAAGAAGTCATCCAACGCGAGAAGGTGGACAAGTGTTTCGCTATCGGTCCAGCAGTGATGATGAAGTTCGTCTGCTTGCTCACCAAGAAATACGACATCCCCACCGACGTATCACTCAACACGATCATGGTCGACGGCACAGGCATGTGTGGTGCCTGCCGCATCACCGTGGGCGGACAGACTAAGTTTGTCTGCGTAGATGGTCCCGAGTTCGACGGTCATCAGGTTGACTTCGACGAAATGCTCAAGCGCATGGCAGCCTTCCGCAAGGAGGAACAACAAGATATGGCAGCATGGGCTGAGCATCCACAAGTGGAAGCGACTACCACAGCGGACACGCAAATGACAAATGACACTGCTAATAGTGTGCCAGCAGAATGCGAACCTTGTGCAGATGGTAAAGTGAGCGACATCTGCAAGAGCCGCGACGCCGAATGGCGCAAGACGCTACGTAGCGCTATGAAACCAGCCGAACGCATGCAAATCAATCGCCACCTGCCCATTGAAATGGACCCACAGGTGCGTGCTCGCGAACTGAGCCAGGAGGTGAGCCGGGGTTTCACCGCCGAGATGGCACAAGCGGAAGCAAAGCGCTGTCTGGACTGCAACAATCCTGGTTGCGTGAGCGGTTGTCCCGTAGGCATCGACATACCACGTTTCATCAAGCACATCGAGCGTGGCGAATTCTTGGCAGCAGCCAGCACATTGAAGGAAACCAGCGCTCTGCCCGCCGTATGTGGCCGTGTATGTCCTCAAGAAAAGCAGTGCGAATCTAAGTGTATCCACCTCAAGACGGGTCGCCAGGCTGTAGCCATCGGTTGTCTCGAACGCTTTGCAGCCGATTATGAACGTCTCAACGCGCCTCAAACCTCTGCACCAAAGACCGAAAGCAATGGTATTAAGGTGGCTGTCGTGGGTTCAGGCCCTGCTGGTCTTTCATTTGCTGGCGAAATGAACAAGCGCGGATACGAGGTGACCGTCTTCGAAGCACTGCACGAAATCGGGGGTGTATTGAAGTATGGTATCCCAGAATTCCGTTTGCCAAACTCAATCGTTGACTTCGAAATCAACAACCTCCGCAATAGCGGTGTCGAGTTTATCAAAGACTGCATTATAGGCAAAACTATCTCGACCGACGAACTCCTGGCACAAGGCTACGCAGGCATATTTATCGCTTCGGGTGCGGGCCTTCCCAACTTTATGGGTATCCCTGGCGAGAATAGCACAGGTATCATGTCGAGCAACGAATACTTGACTCGCGTCAATCTGATGAGTGCATGGCAAGGTGAAAGCGACACCCCCGTTACATTCGGCAAGAATGTCGTCGTCGTAGGTGGTGGTAACACAGCCATGGACTCTGTGCGTACAGCACTTCGTCTTGGTGCAGAAAGTGCTACCATCGTCTATCGTCGTTCTGAAGAAGAAATGCCAGCCCGACTCGAAGAAGTGCATCATGCTAAGGAAGAGGGGGTTCGTTTCCTCACCCTGCACAATCCATTGGAATACCTGGCAGACGAACAAGGCCATGTGAAAGCCGTCGTGTTACAAAAGATGACGCTGGGCGAACCCGATGCTTCGGGCCGTCGTAGCCCCGTCGCACTTGAGGGTCAGACAGAAATTCTTCCTGCCGACCTCGTCGTAGTAAGCATTGGCGTATCGCCTAACCCAATCCTGCCACAGTCTGTCAAGGGATTGGAACTGGGCCGAAAGGGCACTATCGCTGTGGACGACTCGTTACAAACTTCTATCCCGATGCTCTACGCTGGTGGCGACATCGTGCGCGGTGGAGCCACAGTCATCTTGGCAATGGGCGACGGCAAACGCGCAGCTGCAGCCATGGATGAGGAATTGAAGCAGAAGTAATCACATTTCTCAGCAAAACACTACACATATCTTATAAGACGAGTGGACAAGTATTCAGCAGACTTGTTCACTCGTCTGTTTTAAACCCCAAGTACTATCTCAAATATCTAAAGAGAACTATACTTCCTCATGTATCTGGACGACGAGTACAGTAAATGCAGAGGAATATGAAAATACCATAAGAAAGATGTTTGTCTTTTCCTAAGACATACCGTTCCCCCATCAATCCAACAACATATTTTTAATCTCTTCTACGTTAATACCTTCACAAATAATTCTACCTTCACGAATATCATTAAGGTATTCCTCGTTTTCATAAAGATATTTTGTAATACCTTGTTCCTTAAGTCTTTCCGATATTTCAAAATTAATATCATCTCTATAAAGAATTTCATCTATCTCTTCACTGGTATATCCACCACCAAGAGAATCAAATAAATTTTCTTGTTCCTCTGTCATAAGACCACCACATTCACTTAATATATCTCGACTCCAATTATGTTTTCCAATAGTATTTAAAACATATTGAGTCATTTCTTCATTATGAGTGTGATGAAGAAGTTCACATATACCACGTTCTTGTTCTCTTGTTAATTTTTCCATAATAATTATCTTT
>JAGKTZ010000103.1 GCA_021153165.1 Prevotellaceae bacterium | reverse complement strand
GTTCGGGCATGAAATTGATGTGGTCGGTGATGAGCATCAAATCGCCGATTTCGAAGTCGGGATTCATACCTCCGGCAGCGTTGCTCACGAAGAGTTGCTTAATGCCCAGTTCGTACATCACGCGTACGGGGAAGGTGACCTCCTTCATGTTATAGCCTTCGTAGTAGTGGAAGCGGCCTTCGAGCGCCATGACTTCCTTGCCACCCAAACGACCGAATACGAGACGGCCGCTATGACCTTCTACTGTCGAAACGGGGAAGTTGGGAATTTCGCTATAGGGGAATGCATCGACTACTTCGATTTCTGCTGCCAAACGGCCCAGGCCTGTGCCCAAGATGATGGCAGTGTGTGGACGAGATGAAGTGTGCTGCTTAATCCATTCTGCTGTTTGTTGAATCTTTTGTAACATAGTCTAAGATGATTTGGTTAAATGTATTTTCTGTTTGATGTAAGAATTTTACTTCAATAGGTTGAACGCAGAGTTTTTGCTTTATGACATCGGACAAGACACATTCCGACAAGCGTGCCCAATCCTTTTGCGTGGTGATGATAATGTCTGCGTCCTGTGCTCGATCTGCTATTGCCGAGATGTCGGCTGCCGTGAAGCGATGGTGGTCGGGGAATGACAGGAGATTGACTGATGCACATTGCGCCTGGAAATATTTTACAAACTCCTCAGGGTGTGCAATGCCACAAACGAGCAGTGCATCCAGGGTCCTCATGTTGCATATCGGGGCATTGACATTGGTGCCATGTGTCAAGGGGTCGGCTTCGCTAAATGGATTCCATAGTACCCCATACTCCATCTTGCTAAAAAATAGCGACTGATGTGGTAGCAAACGAAGGCACTTGCGGATGCGTTGTTGCTCTGCTTCGGACAAGTCGCCAGGACATTTTGTCACTACAATAATATCTGCACGCTTTGCACCACTTCGCGCCTCGCGCAATCGCCCTGCTGGTAAGACATAGTCACGGAAATACGGACGGGCGTAGTCTGTGAGCAAAATATATAGCCCCGCCGTGATATATCTGTGCTGGTAGGCATCGTCCAACACGACTACTTTGGGTGCATCCGACTCCTCGAGCATCCTTTTCAAACCCTCGGGGCGCTTTTCGCACACGCTGACTTTGGCTGGAGCGCACGAGTGCATGATTTGCCAGGGTTCGTCGCCAATTTCCAAAGCATTTTTCCCATTCCCTGCGACGTAGCCTCTGCTGCATCTGCCATAACCTCGCGACAACATTCCACTGTGCCATCCTTTACTCTGGAGTAGGCGCAACAGGTATTCGGTGTGTGGCGTCTTGCCCGTACCTCCGACCGACAGATTGCCGACACAGATGGTGGGGATGGGTGCAGATGACGAGGAAAGTAAACCTCGGTCGAACATCCAGTTGCGCACGGCCATCACTGCGGCGTAGATCAGTGAGAAGGGGAAGAGTAGGAACTTCACGGTGAAATACTGTACGTATTATATTATACTATCTCAAGCAGGGCGCATAGGGCATTCTCGCTTGCAAAGAAGGACGATTACCAAGGGTTGACACAAATCGCAGAGGTTGATAGTAGTCGCCCAATGCACTACGCATCTTGCCCTCGAGATAATCTTCCTGATAGCTGGTGGTGAGGGTTTCGAAGAATCCAAGTGGGGCTGGATAA
Organism: Prevotellaceae bacterium; assembly: GCA_021153165.1. Taxonomy (GTDB): domain Bacteria; phylum Bacteroidota; class Bacteroidia; order Bacteroidales; family Bacteroidaceae; genus Alloprevotella. Next base: position 1,561 of record JAGKTZ010000103.1, on the reverse strand, counting down.
TTTGATACTTCGTAGTCTGCAATATTTGCTTTCTTTGCTGCATAAGCAATAGCGTCTTGCAAAGAACCAAGTTCATCCACCAAACCAATCTTCAAAGCTTGGTTGCCTGTCCACACACGGCCCTGTGCGATAGAGTCTACTTGTGCAAAATTCATATTTCGACCCTGTCCAACGCGATCAAGGAAAAGTTTGTAACCACGTTCTACATGTTGTTGCATAGCCGCAGATTCTGCTGCATTGAACGAACGTCCCATTGCGCCAAAGTCTGCCGCTTCGTTAGTCTTCACTACATCAAAATGCAAACCTAACTTGTCGGTAAGCAAACCTGAAGCATCTGGCACCAAACCAAAGATGCCGATGCTGCCAGTCAGTGTTGAAGGCTGAGCAAAGATACGGTCTGCACCACATGCCATGTAGTACCCTCCTGATGCGGCGTAGTCTCCCATTGATACGACTACGGTCTTTTTCTTTTTCAACTCTTGAATAGCGCGCCACATTTGTTCTGACGCATACGCACTACCACCACCCGAATTGATACGAAGGACTACTGCTTTGATATCTTCATCTGCTGCCAATTGGTCCAAATCATTGACCACTTTGTTACCTACGATTTCGCCTTGTACACCTACGCCGCTGCTTTGATCTACAATGTCGCCGTAAGCATAATACACAGCGATTTCATTCTTTGAATTGAGGGATTTCTCATTTGTTGCCAATTCGACTGGAGTGACTAATGTAAAATTGTCGCGACCTGTCATTCTGCGCAATTCGCCACGCAATTGGTCTAAGTAGAAGAGACTGTCTGCAAGATGGGTCTCGATATATTTATTGTGTTCCCAAAGTGTAGCATAGTCGTTGGCATATTGATTGAGGGTGTCAACTGCAATTTTTCTGCTGGCTGAAACCTCCTGGCAAATACCTTGCCAGATATCTGTAATATATGAACTCACTTGCTCACGATTGGCTTCGCTCATTTCTGTGGCAGTGAATGGTTCCACAGCGCTCTTATAAGTGCCAACGCGGAATACTTGCATTTTTACACCGACCTTTTCCAAAAGTTCTTTGAAGAACATTGGTTGTGAAGCAACGCCATGCCAGTCGATCATGCCCGAAGGATTTACGTAAACCTTATCAGCCACACTTGCCACATAGTAGGCACCTTGTGTATAATTATCGCCGTAGGCAATGACAAACTTCTTGCTTTTCTTAAATTTAAGCAAGGCGTCGCGGATTTCTTTCAAAGTAGCAACTTCGGCATTAAGCAAACCGCCCTCGATATAAATACCATCGACGCGATCATCCGTTTCGGCCACGCGAATAGCAGTAAGGATATCGTCCAATCCTTGTTCCTCTTCAGTCGCCATATTCATCCATGTGCTCAGTTCATCTTGTTGCACACGTTCAGAGATAGTGCCAGAGAGTTTCAAGTGAAGCACACTGCCGTCTGTAACAGGTGCCGTCTGTTCTGTTGCAAACATCATTGAGATGAACATCATCATCATCATTACGCTCGAAAAGACTGATACCACCAATGTACCAACGATGACGGCTAATACTTGTT
>JAGKTZ010000065.1 GCA_021153165.1 Prevotellaceae bacterium | reverse complement strand
TGAGATAAATCTCGAAGATACTTTCGCTCGCTGTGAAAAATATTGAAGTAAACTTCATATTATTTCGCTCGCTTATTCGTATCTTTGCAAAAATAACTTGCAGGTTTCTGCCCTTGCGAAAAGGGCGAAAGCATTTTCCTATAAAAAATCAGTATGGAAAAATATATCGTATCCGCTAGAAAATATCGCCCAATGACTTGGGGAAGCGTGGTGGGTCAGGAGGCGCTGACCACAACATTGAGGAATGCTATCACTTCGGGCAGATCGGCTCATGCATATCTGTTCTGTGGCCCACGTGGAGTAGGCAAGACGACGTGTGCACGTATCTTCGCCCGCTCGATCAACTGCTTGACGCCAACAGCAGAAGGCGATGCTTGTGGAGTGTGCGAGAGTTGTAAGGCTTTCGAAGAGGGACGCAGTTATAATATATATGAATTGGACGCAGCGTCAAACAATTCGGTCGAAGATATTCGTTTGCTCAACGAACAGGTACGCATGCAGCCACAGATAGGCCGATACAAGGTGTTTATCATAGACGAGGTACACATGCTCTCTATCGCTGCATTCAATGCCTTCCTGAAAACTCTCGAAGAACCGCCTGCGCATGCTGTGTTTATCCTGGCTACGACCGAGAAACACAAGATTCTGCCTACGATCCTGAGCCGCTGTCAAATCTACGACTTCAACCGTATGGAAATAGAAGGCATCGTGGGACATCTGAAACGCGTGGCAGAAAACGAAGGCTATACCTACGAAGAAGAAGCCCTGGGCGTGATAGCGCGTAAGGCTGATGGAGGTATGCGTGATGCGCTGTCTATCTTTGACCAAGTGGCGGGTTATGCAGAGGGAAATATTACTTACAAGAAAGTAATCGAGGACCTGAACATACTGGACTACGACTATTACTTCCGATTGATGGATCAAATCCTCGAAAAGAAAGTGCCCGAGGTAATGGTGACCCTTGGCGAGATCCTAAGCAAGGGTTTCGAGGGTGGACACTTTATCAGCGGTTTTGCATCTCACCTCAGAGATTTGCTGATGTGCCGAGATGAGCGCACCTTGCCCTTGATGGAAGTGGCAGAAAGTGTGAAGGAACGCTATGCAGCGCAGGCTAAACGCTGTGATGCGAAGTTCCTGTATCGCGCACTGAAGCTCTGCAACGACTGCGACTTGAACTATCGTGCTGCAAGCAACAAGCGTTTGCTCGTAGAACTGACGATGATTCAAGTGGCTCAGGCGCTGGACGAAGATGATGCAGGCTGTGGGCGTCGCCCTAAGAAGATATTGAAACCCCTATTCGCCGCAATCAAAAAAGTGGTGACTGAGGTCGCAAAACCTCAAGTAGCAGCTGCAGTAGCAGATGTGAGAACAGCTGCATCAAATGAGCAAATGGCATCGGCTACAACTGTCCCTGCGTCGGTAAGTGCAACACCAGCAAGGAACCTCCAAACAGCACCGAAGCGACAAACTCCACGTAGCCTGTCTATAAAGCTAAAAAATAATGTTAGCGCTCAGAAAGCAGAAAACAACATTGTCGAGGCGCCAGTAGTCAAGGAGGTGCAAGAGGTTAGACCTTTCGAATTTAGCGAACTCAGTTTTTGGTGGTATCGGTATGCCATGCAATTGCCTGCAGAGGAGAACGCTGTGGCTGGTCGACTGAAGAATATACGGCCAATACTGATGGACGGATGGCGTGTGGAGGCACCTGTGGAAAATGAGCAGGTGCTAATCTACATGAACGAACATTTGCCATATTTGCAAAATTTCTTGCGTGAGAATCTGCGCAACAAAGAGATTAACCTGCACTTTAGAATGATGAAGGAGGTAGAAACAAAACGCAGAGCGTACACCAAGAGAGAACAATTGGCATTGATGTTGGAAAAGAGTGTGGCACTGCGAAGCTTACGAAATGCCTTGAAATTAGAATTAACTTAAATGGGAGGAAACTCCTGAATCCTTAAATATTTTAACCCTATACAAATGGAAAAAAATCAACACAAGTATGTGACAGTGGCTTATTCGCTTTTCTCTGATAATGCAGAAGGCGTGCACGAGTTAATAGAACAAACAAACGAAGAACATCCACTGCAATTTATATCTGGTTTCGGTACTATGCTCGAAGCCTTTGAAGCGCAAATTGTCCCCTTGAACGAAGGCGACAAATTTGACTTTACTCTGGCTGTAGACGATGCGTATGGTCCATACGTCGCAGAGCATGTGATCGAATTGGATAAGCAAGTATTTTGTATCGACGGCCGTTTCGATAAAGATAATATATATCCAGGCAACGTTATCCCCTTGACCAATGCTGACGGCATGCGCTTTGATGGTGTGATCGTCGAGGTAAAGGACAACACTGTTGTAGTAGATTTGAATCACTTCTTGGCAGGACGCGCATTGCATTTCCAAGGCCACGTCGTACAGTCTCGCCCTGCTACCGATGCAGAGATTCAGGGTTTCTTGAACATGCTCAGCGGCGAAGGATGTGGTTGCTGTGGTGAAGGCGGTTGTGGTGAAGGCGGTTGCGGCGGTCATCATCATGGTGAGGGTGAAGGCGGTTGCTGCGGACATCATCATGGCGAAGGCGAAGGTTGCTGTGGCGGACACTGCCATTAATATATATTATATAATATAGGATGAGCAATAGCATTGGCAAAATATTTCGCCTTACGACCTTTGGCGAAAGTCATGGCGCTGCTGTCGGTGGGGTGATAGATGGGTTCCCATCAGGTATAGAAGTAGATCTGGATTTTATCCAAGCAGAATTAGATCGTCGACGCCCTGGGCAAAGCCATCTCACTACATCGCGTAAGGAGTCGGACAAAGTTGAAATTCTCTCAGGCTTGTTTGAGGGGCAGTCTACGGGTACGCCCATAGGCTTTGTCATACGTAACGAAAATCAAAATTCTGCCGACTACGATGACTTGAAAGATGTCTACCGTCCCAGTCATGCCGACTATACTTATCAAGCTAAGTATGGCATTAGAGATTATCGTGGCGGAGGACGTTCGTCTGCTCGCGAAACTATTGCTCGTGTAGTTGCAGGTGCTTTTGCTAAAATTGCTCTGCGTCAGTTGGGAGTGAAAATCACAGCCTATACTTCGCAGGTAGGTCATATTGTTTTGCCACCATATCCCGCAGATCTTGATCTTACTCAAATAGAAAAGAATCCTGTCAGATGCCCTGACCCACAATATGCAGAGGCTATGGAGCAATTGATAGCCCAAGTAAAATCAGAGGGAGATACCATTGGTGGTGTCATCACTTGCCTGATACAAGGATGTCCACCAGGTTTAGGTGAACCTGTGTTTGGTAAACTGCATGCAGAATTGGGCGCAGCGATGCTTTCGATTAATGCCGTCAAAGGTTTTGATTATGGAACGGGCTTCGATGGCGTAACTCAGCGAGGCAGTCAGCAGAATGATTGTTTCGTTCCAAATAGTCAAAAAAATGAATATGCAAAGGTGTCAGTTGCCACGAACAGAAGTGGAGGTGTGCAGGGAGGAATTTCAAATGGTGAAGAAATTTATTTCAGAGTAGCCTTCAAACCTGTAGCTACGCTTTTGCAAACTCAATCTACAATCAATCGAGATGGAGAGAAAGTCTTGCTAAAAGCGAGAGGTAGGCATGACCCTTGTGTCTTGCCTCGGGCTGTTCCTATTGTTGAGGCTATGGCGGCAATGGTAATATTAGACAATTATATGCTGAATAACACAAGAAAGTGTTAAAACGAAAAAAAAACGAAAAAAAACGAAAAAAAACTTTGTTGTTTATAAAATCGTTTTCTATATTTGCCCTATCAGTTGTCGTGAGATAACGTATTTATATAGTTTAGTTAAGTCTAGTTTAGTTTTTGTGTTGGTTAATGGAAGCCTGTGGAGACAGTGCTTCCATTAATTTTTGCGCAGTTGGTCTGCTTCTTAGTGTTGAGTGCTCAAGTGCTTTGTGTGAACGAGGATTTTATGATAATTATTCGCTTAACCCCAAAAAAAACTGTAACTTTGCAAGGCAAAATTTATGTTCGTATGCGCAGTGTGCTGAAATATATGTATCTGATGGTGGGACTATGGATAGTTCTGCCCTCGTTTCTCGCTTCAATAAGATGTGGGGATGCTATAGTGAATGCACAGGATGTGGATGGTCTTCAAACAGAAAAGCGAACAAAGGGCGTGCAGGAAGTGGAAGATACGTTGCAATTAAGTCTTTTGACTTGTGCACCGGGTGCCGAGATATACGAATTGTACGGGCATAGTGCATTGCGTGTGCAGCATCTTAATAACGGAGCAGACTGGGTGTTCAATTATGGTATCTTCGATTTCTCGGCACCGCACTTTATGTGGCGATTTGTCCTCGGACAAACAGACTATACGGTGGCAGGTGTGCCCTACTTGTATTTTTGCGATGCCTATCGTCGTGAAGGTAGGGCGGTGACAGAGCAAGTGCTCAACTTGACGCCTGCAGAAGAAGCACGCTTGCTTGACGTTGTGACGCAGCATGCTTCGACAGAAGGGTGGTCATACAGATACAATTTCCTATATGATAATTGTGTGACGCGATTGATTCACATGATTGAGGATTGTGTAGATGGTCAAGTGGAGTGGCCTGTGGCGGAAGAAGGCAAACGTTCATTCCGTGATATGCTGCACGAAAGCACTGAGGTGCAAAGTCCTTGGAATTGCTTTGGACAAGATTTGATCCTGGGTGCTGAAGTTGATGTGCCACTGACTATACACCAGCAAATGTTCTCGCCTATCTATGCAGAACGCTACGTGTGCGAAGCTGTAGTACGCGAAGTAGATGGTCAGACAAGACCTCTTGTCAATAAACCTGCGCCACTTGTGATGTCTTGTGCAGCCACTCCTGTTCCACATGGCGGTGGACTTACACCAATGGTTGTGCTGAGCGTGTTTGCTGTATTATGGTTGATGATAGGATTGTGGGAAATGAAACGTGGTAAGGTGATTATGGCATTAGATAATGTCATTTTGGCGGTTCGTGGTGTGCTTGGCATACTTGTTGCTATATTATTTTTTGCAAGCGAACATCCTGCCGTAGGAAGCAATTGGCTGATACTTTTCTTCAATCCTTTACCACTTCTGCTTCTGGTATGGAAAATGATTGGCAACCGCAGAGAAAAACATCTGAGATATTTGCGCTTAATGTTGATAGAATCAATGTTGGTTGGTGCGATACTTCTTGTTTCGCCACAAGTGGTGCCCATGATGGTATATGTACTTTTGGCAACATTTGCTCTGCGAGGAGCGATGACTTATCAAGTACTTTGTAAAACTTGCATTAAAGTAGACAAATAAAGGAAAGGGAAAACTCTCCTATAAGAATGAAAAATAAAAAGAGAAAATATATCCACCCCGTATATCCTATATATAATAAGGATAAAGGACATTATGCCCTTCTGCTATTGCTACCGCTGATGGTTAGCATGGTGGGAGCACATGGTGTAAAAGCAAATGCTGCAGTTAGCGGAGTGCCTAAGGTTGTAATCAATATTATGATAGACCAATTGCGCTCAGACTATTTGTCTGCCTTTATGCCTCTGTATAGCGAAGGCGGTTTTAAAAAGATGATGGCAGAGGGAAGCGTATATACCCAAGGCGAATACCCACATGCTCACGTTGACCAAGCCAACGCTGCAGCGACACTAGCATCAGGCACAGTCCCCTCTCGTCATGGTGTGGTGGCCGAGCGATGGTTAGAACGCAAGACCCTGCGTCCTGCTTTTTGCGTATCTGATAGACAATATAGTGCTTTGGGAGGTGGGCAAGAAGGCATGTCGCCCATGCATCTATTGGTATCGACAGTTAGTGATGAGTTGAAGGTAACGACAGGAGGTAAATCTTTAGTTTATGCTATAGCTCCAGACCCTCAAGCAGCAATCTTTTCGGCGGGTCATGCTGCGGATGCTGCGATTTGGATAGATAATGCAACGGGACTTTGGAGCAGTTCTTCATATTATAATGTATTTCCTACATGGGCTGAAGCTTACAATCAATACCACGCATTGCCAGAAAGGTTGGGTAGCATCGTTTGGGAGCCCTATTCGGACTTAGTTGGTAATTTCAACTATTTTCTATCGGGAGAATTGCATGGTCCGTTCAAGCATCATTTTAAGGGTGATAGTCGTTTCGTAGAATTCAAAACAAGTGCCTTAGTCAATGAAGAAGTGACTGATATGGCCTTGGCTTGTATTGAAAAGTCAAATTTTGGTACAGACGGCATTACGGATTATTTGTCCTTGACTTATTATGCTGGTAATTTCAAGCACCTTCCTCACAATGATGTACCTATTGAGACACAGGATAATTATGTTCGTCTGGATCGCTCTTTGGAGAAACTTATCAAGAGTGTAGAACGCAAGGTCGGTGCAGGCAATGCGCTTTACGTCCTGACTTCAACTGGTTACGTAGATGAGGAAAATGCGGAATTGAGTAAGTATCGTATTCCCACGGGCGTATTTGATGTTAAGCGTGCTTCGTCTTTGCTCAATATGTACCTGGTTGCTATTTATGGTCAAGGGGAATATGTCGAGGCTACTTATGGTACGCAAATTTATCTGAACCAAAAGCTCATCGAAGAACGCCAAATCAATCTTTCCGAACTCCTCCTGCGTGCACAAGACTTATTGTTGCAAATGAGTGGAGTAAAGGATGTTTACACTTCGGCACGCTTGATCGGTGGCGCATGGACTCCTGAAATTAGCAAGATACGTAGTGGATTTGCTCCCCATCTCTCAGGAGATATTTTGATAGAGGTCTCTCCTGGTTGGACATATTATAATGCCGACACCAACCAGCGCCAAATGGTCAGGGATTCGTATGTGCCCTTCCCCATTATCTTCTATGGCAAAGGTGTCTCTGCAGCAACATACAATATGTCGACAACAGTAGATTATATAGCACCTACGTTGTCCAGGGCAATGCGTATTCGCGCCCCGAATGCTTGTTCGTTGCGCCCATTGTTTTGAAATGTGGCAAAAAGTAAGATATAAAAACAAGCATCATTAATATCGAAACAAAAACAAAATACATATGGATTTTAATAAATTTTTAAGCAAACTTTTTGGCAACAAGTCCACAAGAGATATGAAGGCTATCGGCCCTCTCGTGGAGAAGGTGAAAGAAGTTTATCCCACTATCCAAGCACTCAGCAACGATGAATTGCGTGCTAAAACGAAAGAGTTGCAAAACAAAGTGCAACATTCGGCAGACGACTTGAAGGAAAAGATCGAAGCCCTCAAGGCGAAGGTAGAAGAAACTCCATTGGAAGACCGTGTAGTCATCTTCAATCAAATCGACAAGATCGAGAAGGAAGTACTCCAACGTATCGAAGTTGCGCTCAACGAGATTCAGGCAGAAGCCTTTGCTATTGTTAAAGAAACCGCACGCCGCTTCACAGAAAACGACACTATCGAAGTCACTGCAACTGACTTTGACCGCGAATTGGCTACTACCAAGGATTTTGTATCTATTGAAGGCGACAAAGCGATTTACAACAATCACTGGGTAGCTGGTGGAAATGAAATGACTTGGGACATGGTACACTACGATGTCCAATTGTTTGGTGGTACAGTACTTCACCAAGGTAAAATTGCCGAAATGGCGACAGGTGAAGGTAAGACCCTTGTAGCTACATTGCCAGTCTTCCTCAATGCGCTCAGTGGTAATGGTGTGCACGTCGTTACTGTCAACGATTATTTGGCAAAGCGTGACTCTGAATGGATGGGCCCACTTTACATGTTCCATGGTTTGAGCGTAGATTGCATTGACAAGCATCAACCCAACTCAGATGCTCGCCGTCGTGCTTACCGAGCTGATATCACCTTTGGTACGAATAATGAATTCGGCTTCGACTATTTGAGAGACAATATGGCGATGAGTCCTCAGGATCTCGTACAACGTCGTCACAACTATGCTATCGTCGACGAGGTCGACTCCGTATTGATCGACGATGCTCGTACGCCATTGATTATCTCTGGTCCAGTGCCCAAAGGCGACGACCAATTGTTTGAACAATATCAACCCTTGGTCGAACGCCTCGTTGAAGTGCAACGCAAGTTGGCTACTCAATTGTTGGCTGAGGCTAAGACATTGATTGCTTCAGAAGACAAAGAAAAGCAGGAAGAAGGTTTCCTGCAACTTTTCCGTAGCCACAAGGCATTGCCCAAGAACAATCCGCTCATCAAGTTCCTCTCTGAACAAGGTATCAAAGCGGGTATGCTCAAGACAGAGGCCATTTATATGGAAAACAACAACCGTCGCATGCCCGAGGCTACAGATCCTCTCTACTTTGTGGTGGATGAAAAGATGCACTCTTGTGATTTGACCGACAAGGGTAATAAGTGGCTTGCTGAGCAAGTGAAGGACGACGCCCTCTTCGTATTGCCCGATATCACCAGCGAACTTTCGGCGCTCGAAAATGACACTACGCTCACAGCCGAAGAGAGATTGCTCAAAAAGGACGAACTCTACTCAGAATATGCTATCAAGAGCGAGCGAGTACATACTATCCAACAATTGCTCAAGGCTTACACCATGTTCCGCATCAACGAAGAGTATGTCGTGATGGACGGACAGGTGAAAATCGTCGACGAGCAAACAGGTCGTATCATGGACGGCCGTCGTTGGAGTGATGGTTTGCACCAAGCTGTAGAAGCTAAGGAGCATGTCAAGGTTGAGGCTGCCACACAAACCTTTGCTACAATCACTCTGCAGAACTACTTCCGTATGTACCACAAGCTTTCTGGTATGACCGGTACGGCGATTACTGAAGCTGGCGAATTGTGGGATATCTACAAGTTGGACGTAGTGGAAATTCCTACCAATCGTCCTATCTTGCGTAATGATATGAACGACCGCGTGTACAAGACTAAGCGCGAAAAATATGCTGCTGTGATCGAAGAGATCGAACGCATGCGTATCAGCGGCCGTCCTGTTCTCGTTGGTACCACAAGTGTTGATGTCAGCGAATTGCTCAGCCGTATGTTGCAGATGCGTCGCATTCCACACCAAGTGCTCAATGCTAAGTTGCACCAAAAGGAAGCAGACATCGTGGCTTTGGCTGGTCAAAGCACAGTGGGACATGTTACGATCAAGAATGCAGATGGCACTACCGAGGAACGTGAATGTCCACTCGGTGCCGTAACTATTGCCACCAACATGGCAGGTCGTGGTACCGATATCAAGCTCACTGCACAGGTGAAGGAAGCTGGTGGTCTCGCTATCATTGGTACTGAGCGCCACGAAAGCCGTCGTGTAGACCGTCAGTTGCGCGGTCGTGCAGGACGTCAGGGCGACCCAGGTTCTTCTGTATTCTTCGTCTCATTGGAAGACAACTTGATGCGTCTTTTCGCAAGCGAACGTATTGCGAAGGTCATGGATAAGCTCGGATTCAAGGAGGGCGATATGATCGAGGCGCCTATTATTAATAATAGTATCGAACGTGCGCAAAAGAAGGTGGAAGAAAACAACTTCGGTATCCGTAAGCGCCTCCTCGAATACGACGACGTGATGAACAAACAGCGTACGCTGATCTACGAAAAGCGCCGTCACGCACTCATGGGCGAACGCATCGGTATGGACATCTCAAATATGATTTGGGACCGCGTAGTCACTATCATCAGCAACAACGACTATCAAGGTTGCATAGAGCAATTCCTCGAAGTGATGGCTATGGAAGTGCCTTTCACTGAAGCACAATTCTCTGACAAGCGTCGCGAAGATTTGTTTGAGACTTCATTCCAGGCAGCGATGACTCACTTCAAGCGCAAGATGGAACGCCTCGTCGAAACTGCATATCCTGTGATCAAACGCGTGTATGAGGAACAAGGCGAAATCTACGAAAACATCCTCGTGCCTATCACTGACGGCAAGCACGTATTCAATATCCGTACGAATCTGAAGGAGGCTTACGATACCCAGGCACAAGCCGTGGTGCGCGAGTTTGAAAAGAATATCCTCCTGCACAATATTGACGACGCTTGGAAGGAAAACTTGCGCGAATTGGATGAATTGAAGAAGTCTGTACAAAACGCAAGTTACGAACAGAAGGATCCTCTCTTGATCTTTAAGTTGGAAAGTGCGAAAATCTTCGAGACTATGGTCAACAAGATCAACAACTCGACCATTTCAACTCTGTTGCGCGGACAAATCTATGCGCCAGAACAAACAACGCAAGTACGTGAAGCAGCTCCTGTGCAAGCGCCAAAGCAACAATATACTGAGTCAAAGGAAAACTTGGACGAAGATCGTAGCGAAATGGCTAAGGCTGCAGCTCGCGACACTCGCGAACAAGTCACTCAACCTATCATCAAGAGCAAGCAACCTAACCGCAACGATCCCTGCCCTTGTGGCAGCGGCAAGAAGTTTAAGAACTGTCACGGTCGCGGTTTGGTATAACGCAAACGACTAAGTCATCCGACTTATATAAACCCTACAATAAGGGCGAGATGCTATCTCTCTGATAGTTTCTCGCCCTTGTTTTTTAAATTAGTGGGTTACAATACCCCAAAGGTGCAGCGGCAAATGCAGAGAAAGTGCTATCCCGCGCTTAGATACTTATAGTGCCAAAATTTCTCAAGACCTTGTTGAAAAAAAGTCTAACCTTTTTTAAATTCCAGAACGGTTTTTTTGAAAAAGGTCAGACTTTTTTCAATTCCTCTTTTTTATCTTTTCCTGTCCTCTATATCAGCAAATTTGTAAGGGGGATGTATTGCGCTGGGGTTCCTCTTTTTGGAGGGTATAAGTTGAGATACTTCGCTTTGTTTGAGTTCGACTGATGAAATGTGTATTTAGAAATTCCGCGCTACTACTCGTTTTTTGGGGTCTTTTGGGGTGCTCTATATAATAGTATTTTTCTTCAAAACATCCCATGTATTTCGATAATCACCAAATATCCAACCATTTTTATTATATAAG
>JAGKTZ010000064.1 GCA_021153165.1 Prevotellaceae bacterium | reverse complement strand
CTTTACATACCCCCTCTTTACATACCCCCTCCGAGCCTTTGGCTCTCGTCCCCCTGACTCAGGGGGACACTGCGGTTACTCTTGTACGCTGGGTTTTCGCTGGGGGGGAATTACATTATATGTGGGTTTGATCCGGGGGACATTGCAGTTACTTTTGTACGCTGGGTTTCAACGGTCTAAATGGTTTTGTTGGTTCTCGATATAAGTTCTTCTTTAATCAACTGAATAAGTGTGTCTGGATAATCAAATACATTTTTATTTTCAAAGCGGAGGATTTTAATGTCATGCAACTTTTCTAAGAATTCTTTGCGTTTGAAATCATGTTCGTGCCCGTCAATAGTGTAATGTTGTGCTCCATCCAACTCTATTGCTAATTTGGCTTCAACACAATAGAAATCAAGAATGTATGGTCCAACACTAAATTGTCTACGGAACTTATAACCGAGGATCTGTCTTCTCTTTAACAAATTCCACATTATAGCTTCCGCAGATGTCCCATGATTGCGTAAGTTCTTTCGTTGTTCAAGTTTGTTATTTAAATTATGTGTTCTTCTCATATCATTCTATATTGCTTTGTCAAAAGTAGTAAATATATTTTAATTTGAGATGAGTCTAAGTTAGATATATCTGATGAATAGACATTTCTCTTTTTTTATATCTATTTTTGTCCTACAACCTCATAGGTCAAGTACTATCAGCACTCTCCCCCTGAGTCAGGGGGAGTGCCCTCTGGGCGAGGGGGTATGTGTATATTCAATTCACATTATACAATATATATATCTTTTTTATCTATCTTTACCTATCTACTTTTACATACTACCTCCTTTACATAGCCCCTCTTTACATACCCCCTCTGAGCCTTTGGCTCTCGTCCCCCTGACTCAGGGGGACATTGCAGTTACTCTTGTACGCTGGGTTTTCGCTGGGTTTTGAGTTGTATTATATTGTAGGCTTGATTTAGGGGGCATTGCGGTTACTTTTGTTCGCTGGGTTTTCAATGAAAGTGATTCGTAAATTTATTTTTATTTCGCAACCTCATTGATTAAGTACTATCAGCACTCTCCCCCTGAGTCAGGGGGAGTGCCCGCAGGGCGAGGGGGTATGTGTATATTCAAGTCACATTATACAATATATATATCTTTTTTATCTACTTTTTCATATCTACTTTTTCATTCTTCCTCCTTTACATACCCCCTCCGAGCCTTTGGCTCTCGTCCCCCTGACTCAGGGGGACATTGCAGTTACACTTGTACGCTGGGTTTTCGCTGGGTTTTGAGTTGCATTATATTGTAGGCTTGGTTTAGGGGGCATTGCGGATGCCTTAACGTGAATAAATATGGTTGTAAATGATGGATTTTTTGTGTATCTTATGGGACAGAAAAAAAGTCTAATGTTTTTTAAAAAAACCTTGACCTTTTTTAAATTTCTCGGCGACTTTTTTTAACAAGGTCTAATGTTTTTTTGTGATGTGGATTTGGATCAAAAATTTCCTTGGAGTTTGATGAGAAAAAAGGGGTGGGATGGTGGCGGTTGGAGGGCGTGGTGGTGATCTCAAGGACGCGTGTGTATAGTGGGGAAGGAATGGTCAAATAAAAAAAGTGATTGGAAATGCCTGGGGAGGCGTTCCAATCACTTTTGTATAGTAGATGAGATGTCGTTTAGCGCAGGATGGTCTTTTTGCCGTTTACGATATAGATGCCAGGGTAGGTGGCCTTTTCCACACGTAGTCCACCGAGGGTATAGATGCCGGGGTGGGGGATAGTGGTGGTGATTGAGTGGATGGCACTGGGCGTAGGGCAGGCTTCAAAGAAGACGCGTGAACCTTCGTCCTTGCTGCCATCTGCATTGTAGAGGCCCATCTGTGGACCGCCTGTTTGCCAGTTGCCATTGTGGCTGAGGAAGGTCTTGCCGTCCGAGGTCTTGAAGGCGTAGTAGTTGCCGCTCTTGTGCAGGCTCCAGGTGTAGTATTTGTTGGTCAGTTCCTGTGCCGTTTGCATATAGACCTTCTTTGCTCCATCCGTGGTGTTGGCTACGGTCACCATACGGCCGTCGGCTGCCGAGATGATCTTGAGCTTTCCGTCCTCGTCCTCCATGAAATACCATAGTTGGGTGAGCTCCACATTGTTGGGATTCTTGTACATCAGGACCAGTTTGGGTTTGCTCTCGCCGTAGGGAATTTCGTTGCAGAATACGCATCCGCCTGCTTGACCGGCGCCGTCGCGGCCCGAGTAGATGTAGTAGAGGGCGGGATTGGCGGGGTCGGTGGTCAGTACGAAGGGGTAGTCTTGCGCCCATGCTGCTGTCAATGACAGGAGGAGGGAGAGTAGGAATGTGAACTTTTTCATGTTTGTAATATTTTCTTCTGATTTTTACCACGAATCTCGTATTGGTTTTTACCACGAATTTCACGAATTTTTTATGTATTTCTCCGGCGTATCTCGTGTATCTCTCGTATTGTTTTAACCACGAATTTTCACGAATTTTCACGAATCTTTTTAGTTCTAAATATTTGTGTTATTCGTGCGATTCGTGGTCGAATAAAAGTCTCCGGCGTATCTCGGGTATCTTCTCGTATTGGTTTAACCACGAATCTCGTATTGGTTTTTACCACGAATTTTCACGAATTTTCACGAATTCTTTTTAGTTCTAAATATTTGTGTTATTCGTGCGATTCGTGGTCGAATAAAGGTCTCCAGCGTATCACGGGTATCTCTCGTATTTTATGTCACGCCGCAATATCCCCACTAAATAACCCCCTCCCCGCTTTGCGGCGGTACTCCCCCTTAGAAGAGGGAGAAAGACGAGAGCCGCAGGCTCGGAGTAAATTCCGCGTTTTCCGCGTTTTCCGCGTGAGGCTCTAAATATTCGTGTTCATTCGTGTAATTCGTGGTTTCCCCAATATATCCGTGGTTTCCCCAATACATTCGTGGTGAAGCGTGGTTACTTCAACTTGAGCATCACTGCACCATGGGCAGGTACGCTGACCGAAACGTGAGCGTCGGGACGGAGCTCGAGCGTCTGCATCTCGCCGCTGATCAGATCTGTCGCCATCTGTACGCCTGCACGCAGTTTGAGGTATTCGAAGGCATGAGCAGGGATGCGCACGCCGAAGGCGCTATTTTGTTCGGAGAAGTTGACTACTATCAGGATAGTCTCGTCCTCGTGCTTACGGATAAAGGCAAAGTGGCGGTCGGGATTGAATCCGCTTGCCCAGTCCAGGTTGGCATAAGTCAAGTCGTAGAAACAACCTTCGCGCAGTGCCGCTTCGCGTCCGCACAAAGTCATGATACGACGGTGGTAAGAGTAAAGTTGTTGCTCCTCGGGGCGCAGGTAAATTTCGCCCAAGGTGAGGCGTTGTAGAGACTTGACGCCCCAATAGTCGAAGATCGTAGTGCGTCCGTCGCGCCCGCTGAAACCCTCAGCATTCATGCCCGATTCGCCGACTTCCTGACCAGCATAGAGCATGAAGGGGCTGGTACGCATACATGCCGAAACAACCAGGGCAGGCAACGCCTTGAAAGCATCGCCAGCGAAGAACTCGGAAGCAATGCGCTGTTCGTCGTGATTTTCGAGGAAGTTGAGCATGTGCTCGTGAATATCGTCTACGCTTTGCCAAGCGTGAGTGATGGCAGAAGCAGGAGCGTGTCCGCAGACTACGGCACGCAGGGTGTCGTAGAGGCCTACCTTGTCATACAAATAGTCGAAACCGCCACGGTGGATATAGTTGCGATATTCGGCAGGATTGTACACCTCGGCGATGAAGCGGATGTGTGGATATTTCTTCTTCACCTCGGCGATAGCATAAGTCCAAAATTCGCAAGGCACCATTTCAGCCATGTCGCAGCGGAAAGCATCGACACCTTTCTTCGCCCAGAAGAGTAGGATAGCAGTCATTTTCTTCCAGGTGTCGGGCACGGGGTTGAAGTGGCAACGACGACCGCCGAGATAGTCTACGCCATAGTTCAACTTGATCGTTTCGTACCAATCATTAACGCCAGGCATTGCCGAGAAGACATCGTTGCCCGTAGCGCGAGCGGGGTATTCCTTGTAGGGTTTTTCGCCCTCCTTGGCAGATGGCAGATGGCTGGTGCGCAGGGGGGATTCGCTGATGTAGTAGAAATTGTTGTTGGGCGAGAAGTGGCGTGATGTGTCGTCGGTTTCACCCAAATCCTTGACACGAGCAGGTTTGGCATCAGACTTGTATTGACGTGCGACGTGGTTGGGCACAAAGTCGATGATGAACTTCAAATCAGCAGCGTGGGTACGAGCGACGAGGGCTTCGAACTCCTTCATACGCTTCTTGACATTAACAGACAGATCGGGGTCGATGTCATAGTAGTCCTTGATGGCATAGGGTGAACCAGCAACGCCCTTGACTACGGCAGGGTGGTCCTGAGCAATGCCATATTCAGAGTAGTCGGTCTGTGTGGCATGTTCGATCAAACCTGTGTACCAAATGTGTGTAAATCCGAAGTCGCGAATACGCTTCAACTCACAGTCTGTAAAATCATTCATCTTGCCACATCCATTCTGTGCCAAAGACCCTGCGGGTACATTTTCCGCACATTTATTACCATAGAGACGGGGCAATACTTGATATATCAAAACTTTCTCTTGCATATAATATCAATTAATAATAAACAAGCAGAGACGTCTGTGGGATAGTCTCTACTTGTTCATCAGTTTGTATAGATTCGTTATCAAAAATCATTGTTAATGGCGCTTACCATTGGGTCAAATTTAACTTCATGTAAGCGTAGATTTGACCAGAATCGGTGAAGCAGATCGGGTGAAAAGGTATTATTCTCCTACGCCTTGCAGTTCTACTTCGGCAACACCTTTAGCAATCTTGGCAATCATGCCTTGGAGTGTTTTGCCAGGACCGCATTCTACGAAAGTTGTAGCGCCTGCTTGAAGCATATTTTGCACTTCTTGTGTCCACATTACCGAAGCTGTCAGTTGCTTGATCAGGTTGGCCTTGATTTCTTCGGGTTCGGTGTGTGCCTTGCCGTCTACATTTTGATAGATGGGGCACTTGGGCGTTTGGAAATTAGTCTTAGCGATGGCTTCTTCCAATTCCTGTTGCGCAGGTTGCATCAAGGGACTGTGGAAAGCTCCGCTTACGGGCAATACGAGGGCACGCTTAGCGCCTGCTTCCTTCAAACGTGTGCATGCCGCATTGATGGCTTCCTCCTTGCCCGAGATGACCAATTGACCAGGGCAGTTGTAGTTGGCAGGAACTACGGTGTCAACTTCTGCAGAAACTTCGGCGCAGATCTTTTCGATTGTTTCGTCTGGCAGAGCGATAATAGCTGCCATTGTGCCAGGTACGGCTTCGCAAGCCTTTTGCATAGCAACAGCACGAGCAGCCACGAGGCGAAGACCATCTTCGAATGATACACAACCAGCGGCTACGAGCGCAGACAATTCGCCGAGCGAGTGACCTGCCACCATATCGGGTTGGAACTCGTCGCCGAGGCAGAGCGCGCTGATCACGCTGTGCAAGAATACGGCGGGTTGAGTGACACGTGTTTGCTTCAAGTCGGCATCAGTGCCTTCGAACATTATATCTGTGATGCGGAAGCCAAGGATTTCGTTGGCTTGTTCAAACATTTTCTTTGCTGCAGGGTGTTGTTCGTACAGGTGCTTACCCATACCTACGAATTGTGAACCTTGTCCAGGAAAAACGAATGCTTTCATGTGTATTTTCTTTTATATGTTTATACTTTTAGAGGTTTTGTCAGGCATGGAATGGACTTTTGCCCAACCCTAATATACCAAATGATGGGCAAAGATACGAATAAGCGAGCGAAATAATATCAAGTTTACTTGAATATTTTTCACAGCGAGCGTAAGTATCTTCGAGTTCTATCTCAGAGGTACAAGGGAAAATGATATAAAGGTAAAATGCAAACGTGTCAGATTTGTTTGGTTATGCTTGTTTCTGATGTGTCTAAAAAGTAGATATGATGTTACAGTAAAGGATTGGGGCAAATACTAATTTTTGTCTTTTTATATCTTATTCTCTTTTTTTTCGTAACTTTGCAAAACGTGATGTAGTTTTTCTATAGTGCAATAGCAACTGTGAGTATGTATACAATGAGATGATATGAAAGACTTTGTGCAGAAATATTTGCTCTTCAAAGGACGTGGTTGTCGACGTGAATTTTGGGTGTTTTTCATAATTCTCGTTCTTGCAGGCATCGCATTGGAATATACAGTTGGGCATGTCAGAACCAATCTTTTGCTGACACCGTTGATTTGGCCCTACTTGTCGTTAGCTACCCGTAGACTTCACGATACCAATCATAGTGGATGGTGGATACTATGTCCTATATATAATATTGTATTGTTGGCAATGAAGGGCGAATGTGGTAATAATAAATATGGTGAGCCACCTGTGAGTTAGGATGAGTGCGCGTCACTTGTTTATCTCTAAACTAAAATAGTTAATCGTTTTCACAATTATGATAAAATCAATGACCGGCTATGGTAAAGCCGATGGGCATGTAGCCGACAAGAAAGTACACGTGGAGTTGAAATCGCTCAACTCAAAAAGTTTAGATCTCTCTACTCGCATAGCGCCGCTTTATCGCGAGAAGGAAATGGAAATCCGCGGTTATTTGTCAAAGCAACTGGAACGCGGTAAAGTGGACTTTACACTCTGGGTGGAAAAGGATGCGACAGTAGCAGCAGCCTCTATCAATGCAGATATGGTGGGCAACTACTTGAGACAAATGCAGGAGGTGAGCCAAACCCATGGTATCGCTGTGGAAGGTGCTGAGTTATGGAGCGTGCTGGTGCGTATGCCCGACGTGGTGCAAACCGTAGCAGTGGAAGAATTGAGCGAAGAGGAGTGGAACGAAGTGTTTGCGCTGGTGAAAGTGGCTGCGGACGAATTGATGAAGTTCAGAGCGCAAGAAGGTGAAGCCTTGGCTGAAAAGTTCGAAAAAAATCTGTCGCGCATTGAAGCACTGATGAAAGAAATCGAACCCTTCGAAAAGAGTCGCGTGGAGAAAATCAGACAACGTCTGGAAGAACGCTTGGCAGAATTGACTGGTGTGGACTATGACCGCAATCGCCTGGAGCAAGAGTTGATCTATTATATAGAAAAGCTTGATATCAACGAAGAAAAACAACGCTTGACCAATCATATTAACTACTTCCGCGAAACAATGCGAGAAGGTCATGGACAGGGCAAGAAGTTAGGCTTCATCGCTCAGGAAATGGGACGTGAAATCAATACGACAGGTTCGAAGAGCAATCAAGCTGAGATGCAAAACATCGTGGTGATGATGAAGGATGAACTGGAACAAATCAAGGAGCAAGTGCTCAATGTGATGTAATATATAATGGAGACAACACCTGGTATGGGAAAGTTATTGATATTTTCAGCACCTTCGGGTTCGGGCAAAAGTACTCTGATTAATTATCTGATGGAGCAGGGCTTGAATCTGCACTTCTCTATCTCGGCCACCAGCCGTCCTCCACGTGGTGAGGAAAAGCATGGCGTGGAGTATTTCTTCTTGTCACCCGGAGAATTCAAACAACGTATTGACAATGGCGAACTGCTGGAATACGTCGAAGTGTACGAAGGCAGATACTACGGCACGCTGAAAGCGCAAGTGGATGAACAATTGGCACGCGGTGAAAACGTGGTGTGCGATGTCGACGTGCTCGGAGCTGAGCAAATCAAGGCTATTTATGGTGATAGAGCCTTGAGCGTATTCGTACAACCTCCCTCGGTAGAAGCTTTGCGAGAAAGATTGACTGGCAGAGCGACTGATGCACCAGAAGTGATAGAGCAACGTATTGCTCGTGCAGAATACGAACTGACCTTTGCTTCAAAATTTGATACCGTAGTGATCAACGATGATTTGGCTACGGCGCAGCAAGATGTTTTGCGTAAAGTGAAAGATTTTTTACAGCAATAAAGTAAAGCGTGAACATTTGAAAAGGATTACTTTGTTTGGAGGCTCTTTCAACCCTATACACAAAGGTCATGTGGGGTTGGCAGAATATGTGGTTCGTCGGGGATTGACCGACGAACTTTGGTTAATGGTCTCTCCACAGAATCCGCTGAAGCAATCGCCAGGTTTGATGGATGAGAACTTTCGACTGTCGCTGGCAGAGCGTGCCGTCGCTGATATTGATAGGGTAGTGGTTTCGGATTTTGAATTCTCCTTGCCTCGCCCATCTTATACTTATGATACTTTGCAAGCTTTGAAAAAGGCTTACCCTAATTGTACCTTCCAATTGCTCATCGGTGCAGACAATTGGCTTTGTTTTGATAAATGGTATCGTGGAGCGGATATTTTGCAGGAGCACAATTTGCTCGTTTATCCCCGTGAAGGTTATCCTGTAGATATGCAACAATTGCCGAATAACGTACAATTTATTGATGCACCCTTATTTCCCTGGAGTTCGACACAAATACGTGAGGCTTTGCTAAAAAACCTTGACGTAAGTGAAATTTTGCCAAAAGAACTAAATAATGAGGAAATAATTTCTCAAGTGAAGCGCATGATTCAAATTTAATGACTACTTTTGGGGTGTTAAACCTTAAACCTTATCTGCTGTTGGTGGTAAATGTGTTGAAAAACATTTGCTGTCGGTGGCAAAATGTAATCATTGAAAACTATTTGAATTATGAAAACCGAACAAATCTTGGCTGCTCTTGAAGCAAAACATCAAGGAGAAAAAGAGTACTTACAAGCCGTCAAGGAAGTGTTGCTCTCAATCGAAGAAGTGTACAATCAACACCCAGAGTTTGAAAAAGCAAAATTGATAGAGCGATTGGTTGAACCCGATAGAATTGTAACTTTCCGCGTGCCCTGGGTGGACGATAGAGGAGAAGTGCAAGTGAATCTTGGCTATCGTGTGCAATTCAATAATGCTATTGGCCCATATAAAGGCGGTATTCGTTTTCACCCTTCTGTAAACTTGAGTATTTTGAAATTCCTGGGTTTTGAACAAACCTTTAAGAATGCTTTGACAACATTACCTATGGGTGGTGCTAAGGGCGGTTCGGATTTCGCACCTCGCGGTAAGAGTGATGCTGAAATCATGCGATTCTGTCAATCCTTTATGTTGGAATTGTGGAGAAATCTTGGACCTGACCAAGATGTGCCTGCCGGTGATATCGGTGTTGGTGGACGCGAAGTGGGCTATATGTTTGGTATGTACAAAAAGCTCAGTCGCGAACATACAGGTACTTTCACTGGTAAGGGTATGGAGTTTGGCGGTTCAATCCTGCGTCCTGAAGCAACCGGATATGGGGCACTCTATTTCGTAGAACAAATGTGCGCAGATTATAATACTGAGTTGAAGGGTAAGACTGTTTCAATCTCAGGTTTCGGAAATGTGGCATGGGGTGCAGCTAAGAAAGCAACTGAACTTGGTGCAAAGGTGGTAACCTTAAGCGGTCCTGATGGCTATGTGTATGACCCAACTGGCGTTTCAGGAGAAAAGATTGACTATATGTTAGAACTCCGCCTTTCAGGCAATGATATCGTAGCGCCTTATGCAGAAAAGTATCCAGAAGCAACTTTCTATCCAGGTAAGAAGCCTTGGGAACAAAAGGTGGATATCGCTCTGCCTTGTGCGACACAAAACGAATTGAACTTGGAAGATGCCAAGATGCTAGTGGAAAATGGTGTGATGATGGTGGCAGAAGTCAGCAATATGGGATGTACTGCTGAAGCTGTAGACTATTTCATCGAAACAAAAACTCCATTTGCACCAGGTAAGGCTGTTAACTCAGGTGGTGTGGCAACTTCTGGCCTTGAAATGACACAAAACGCAATGCATATCAGTTGGACTGCAGAAGAAGTGGATGCTAAACTTCACCAAATCATGAGCGATGTACATGATCAATGCTTGAAGTATGGTAAAACTGCTGAGTATATTAATTATGTACGTGGTGCAAATATCGCTGGCTTTATGAAAGTGGCTAAGGCGATGATGGCACAAGGTGTGGTGTAGCGATAAATTTTAATAAGACATAAAATGAAAGAGTGTGATGCGTATGGCGTCGCACTCTTTGTCTTTTTATACTTTAATTAAGGTGTTTTTATGTTGATTTTTTTTTATTTTATATATTTTGTGTATATTTGCAGGGAGTGTACGATGGTACAACTTGTGATATTTAAATAAAATAGTCAGAAGCGTTATGCTCATCTTGTAACTTGGAAACCTGAGAAATTTCATGAGTAAATACAAGGGTGGCATGGTGGTTCTCACGCTTATGCGTGGGCTGCTATAGCTGTACCGTCTGTATTTACGGGTTTTCTCAGGACCTCCAAGTTGACGATAGCATTGCAGTGCCACGCTTTGCTTATCTAAAATAGTATACTCTTTGGGCGCTGGAGAGCTTAAAAAATATACAATATGGAACAAAATTATCAAACCAACAGTGTGGTAACCCCTCCATCACCAACTACACCTAATGGGAGTAATCAATCACAAGTTTTTATTCAGATGCAAGAAAAAAAATCAAATGGGATGGGGACAGCTGGTTTTGTGCTTTCTCTTATAGCACTACTCCTTTGCTGGATTCCGGTGCTTGATTGGATCTTATGGTTTTTGGGAGTAATTTTCTCTTTTGTAGGAGTTTTCAAAAGCCCACGTGGTTTAGCTATTGCTGGATTAGTAATTTCATTTATTGGTATTATTTTTATTATTGCAGTTGTTGGAGCTGTTGCAGGTGCCTTGGCTTTAATATAATATTATAGGCATTGTATATCTCACTCTTACAGTTTTGCCTTTTTGCATTCCTGTAGTCCATTTAGGCATGGATTTTACAACTTTAAGCGCTTCTTCGTCAAGTGAAGGGTGAACACCTTTGAATATTTCTGGGTCAACTATTGAACCATCCTTATTTACTGTAAACTGAACCATCACACGGCCTTGGATTCCGTTGTCTTGGGCTATAGACGGA
>JAGKTZ010000102.1 GCA_021153165.1 Prevotellaceae bacterium | reverse complement strand
AAATGGTGTTTTTAAGTTTAGAGGATATGGTTATTCCAGTTTTTTGTTATAAATTCGCTCCACAGATTTAGCCCACCGAGCCAAATTGAGCAAAGCGCATCAGAACAGCCAACTGGCCTATCATTAAAAAACCAAGACTTCGTGAAAAAAAAGTCTAACCTTTTTTGAAAAAGGTCTGATGTTTTTTGAAAAAGGTCTAACTTTTTTTTGGAGCGATCAAAACGCCCCATGCAAAAGACCTCGGTGCAATTGATGCAGAAAGGAAATTTGGGACAACAAAATACAGAAAAACATATCATTCATATATCGCAGGAACAATGGAGACAATCTATGCTAAACTCAGAGAAATGGTGGAAACACACGTGGGGCAACCTATGCAGACTCCACGCGACTTCAACTACTTGGCGCTACGCATCTGGGAAACACAGCACGCACAGATTTCGTCGACTACCTTGAAACGATTTTGGGGATACTTGCCCTCTGAAACTAGCACAAACCCCAGGCCCTATACCTTGGACCAATTGGCAAAGTTCGTAGGCTATCGCAATTGGAATAGCTTCGTAGAAAATGCCGGAACAGGCAATACCAAAGTGGACAGCTACTTCATCGACAACAAGATCGTCTATATGCGCACTTTGGCAGAGGGCACGACCATCAAACTCAGCTGGGCACCCAACCGCATAGTGACCATCGTACTCAAGGGTCAGGACCTATTTGCCGTGACTGAGTCGAAAAACAGCAAACTCAGCGTAGGCGACACCTTCATCTGCCCCAGCTTCGTACAGGGCGAGGCACTATTCTTGCATTGCCTGGTACACGAGGGCGGACGTCCCACCGATTACGTCTGTGGCAAGGTCAATGGTGTGCAAATCGAAATAGTCAGATAGATTTTCATATACGGCAACGGACTGCATGATATCATGAGCGAAAAGACTAATATAGAAACAGAGTATTCAGCCTTTCTCGAAGACACACCACAAATGCCTGCAACGCAATTTGACCGAATGACCCCCATCAATACGACGGGAGCCACTTCGTCGACGTTTGTAGTGAGCATCAAGGGTAGGGAGTTTTTCATGAAGCGACTGAAGGCAGAACTGAAGGATAATCCTACCTATTACAACCTCTATCACAAGGAGTTCGACCTGGGACAAAGGCTCGACTCGCCCTATATCGTGAAATACCACCAACTGGTGGAGGATGAAGAGGGTATATACCTATTGTGCGAACATGTATGCGGCACATCACTCGACAACAAGATAAAGGCTGCACCCGAGTGGTTCACCGTGCGACGCAACTTGGACCGCATGTTTTGCCAATTGCTTGATGCACTCGAGCACATGCATCAGCGACATATGGTACACGCCGACCTGAAACCACAAAACCTGATGCTCACTCGCATCAACAACGATGTCAAGGTGATAGACTTAGGTTTTGCCTTTGCCGACGACTATGTCCTATCGGCAGGATACACGCCTCGCTTTGCCGCACCCGAACAGCAACAACGTGATTACGATGCCATCGATACAAGCACCGACATCTATGGTGTGGGGAAATTGCTGGAATATATCCACACCGAGACAGACTTAGGCTTGCCCAAAGTGTATCAGCGCATCATGAAAAAATGCCTATACGACGAGCAGAGCAAACGCTTCCAAAGCACCAGCGAAATACGTGAAGCTATCTTGCATCGCAGTCGCGTCGTTCGCAATTCTACAATTGCATCGTGCACTTTGGCTGTGCTGGGGCTTATCGCCTTTTTCTTTTGTAATACGACCACAGGCAAGGAATTTATAGAATCAGTGCGTTGGACTTTCAAACAGGTTGACTACGACGTCTATCTAGCACATGGATACTATCGATTCCAAGCAGACGACAGCACAAAGTGTATGATCGTGGGTGGTTCGGTTCGTGTGACTTTTGACTGGGCAGACGACACGGATAACATACATATTCAAACCCTATGGCGTGGCACATCATTGCGAAAAACTCAAATTGATAAAAATTCCCGAAAAAGTGCGCATACTGCCTTTCGATGGTTTCGCCGCATGTACCAGTTTGCAGGAAGTCATCATGCCTCCACATCTGGAGCGTATCGAACGGGGCGTATTCTGGAAGTGTACCAGCCTGCAAAAAATAGCATTGCCCGCTACTATTAAGTATATTGGCGAATTTGCATTCCTGCACTGCGACAACCTGAAGGACGTCTATATTTACGCCACCGAACCACCGCAGATGTGCAGTTCTTTCAACCGAAACTCGAAGGTTACAATCCATGTACCCAAAGCGGCAGAAAGTGCCTACAAATCCAATATCGACTGGAAAGGAATGAATATTGTGGGCGACCTTGAACGTATGGATCTCGGCAAACAAAGGCGCTATCCAAAAAAGAATAAGTCGAACTATTGCTGTCTGGTAAAATCACTTTCGTAATGCCCCGTAGGAGAAATAATGCTTCGCAATTGCTAATGGTAAAAGAAGAGTGTACCTTCGCACAAGGAATGCTTCAACTGAGAAGCATCGCCCCCCTTAAATAATTCGTAATCACAAGAACCCTTAACTATGAATAAACTCCGCGTTACCATCGCCCTACTGCTAATCACGCTCTGCATTACAACGGCAGTGGCGCAATTCTTAAACTTCAACCAGAGTCAGGATTTCAAGGTCAAAACTTACAACACCCAACTGAGCCATGGGGACATGACCTACAAAATCAGCGTTGACTTTCCCATTAGCGGTCCGCGCCCACTTATTGACAGCATCCGCACTCACGTTTTTGACGAACTCTTCACTTATGAATCGTTCTCAGGAGAGGATGACACCAGCATGACCTATAAGCTGCCACCATTAGGCACTGACCTCACCCCGTTACTCGAAAAAGCTGGTCGAAAGTTCTTCCAAGATAATTTGGAAGTCTATTCTGACGTCCCCGAATACACCATCCGCAATAGTTATCAGCAGGAAATAAAGTTCATCGCCGTAACAAGCAACTACGTCAGTTTTAAGTTTAATGGATATTATTATGGTGGAGGCGCGCACGGCCTTCCTTGGGAGTTTGGTCTCAGTTTTAACTGCTCAAATGGAAAGGTGATTACGTGGGAAGACCTTTTTACGCCCAACGGTTTAAAAATACTCAATCCCATGATTGAGTATTACCTCAGAGCGCAATATTTTGCAGACGAAGAGGAGGGTGACGTTGACTTCTGGTGTAAACAGAGCGAATTGGTGGACTACGCAAATTTCCCCGTGCTTACCTCAAAAGGACTTACGGTTCATTTCAGTGCCTACTCCATTGGTCCCTATGCCATAGGTATGCCCACATGCACCATCCCCTACAACGTTATTGCCGAATTCATGACGCCCTTTGGTAAAAAACTGACCCATCAAAAATAATTTATCATAAGGTTTTAAGACTACAGATTCAGAGGTTTTGTTACAAAACCTCTTTTACGTCGCACGAAGTCTCAAATGCCCCGCAAGGCATTAGTGTAAATTAGTGCTCATTGGTGGTTACAATAATAAGAGTACAACATCTTTGATGTAAGGATGATTTGTAGACATCTGCTATATTATTACCAAAAAAATATAGGAACGATTGCTGTCCGGTAAAATGTGTACTTTTGCCCATGTTCTAGGATATTTTTTAACAACGAAACAAAAAAAGCTGAACTCCAAACATGGAATTCAGCTTTTTCTATGACGTAAAAAAGTTCTTCGGACAGCAATAATTTTATATTTCATTCTATCCGCTTGGTACAATCACCTTGTCACTTATCGTGTATTCTGTTTTTCAGCCTCCAGCAACCTTCGCTTATATTTAATCTGCTCGCCATTGCGCTCACCATTATATCCACCCAAAGAGCCGTCTGCCGCCACCACACGATGACAAGGCACTTCGGGAGCAAAGGGATTGCGTCGAAGAGCCTGCCCAATAGCCTGCGCACTACGGCAACCTATACGCTTAGCCAACTCGCCATAGGTGATTGTCGTACCCGACGGCACATCGAGCAACGCGAGATATACCCGTTTCTGAAATGGCGTTATACTGGTCGAGCCCAATACTTTATTGCGAATATCATCCATAGAGATAATTAATTATATTTCATCCACTTGCCAGCACAAATATCCCCAATTAGGAGAACAGAACAATTTTCGTCTTAAAAACACATAATATTTACACAAATTGCATCTACTTATGCACAAATTGTTCGCGGTATAGTTTGGGCGAAAGCCCCACATGTTGCTTAAAGTATTTACGAAAGGTGAATTGTTCGGGGAAATTCAGTTGTTCTGCTATCTGCTTAATATTCATTGAACCCTTTTCGAGCATAAATTTGGCATAGGTAGTTGTGATGGTAGCAATCCACGCAGATGGACTCTGACCTGTAGTCTGCTTAACAATAGCCGAGAAATGGCTCTTTGAGAGGTTTGCCATATCTGCATAGTACGCCACCGAGCGATGGGTATGGTAGTTGTTATGCAGGGCGAGGATAAAGCGGTAGACTACCACTTCGCGACTATGCGAGGAAGGCAACCACACAACCTGCCTTATACGACTGTTTACCACCGTCAGCATCGCCTCTTGGCGCAGTAGTCGCACCTGAAAATCAAGCAACGAACGAGATTTTTCGCTTGCTGACTCCGACATAGAATGAGTGAGTTGCTCAAGATGGGCGTACTGCTTTGTAAGATATTGTTGCTCGTTCACTTCGATTTCCCAAATAGGTTCACGATAGACCATCAACGGAATCGGGCTGTCGGCAATACGGTTGAAGATGTCGTAGTAGGTCTTTAAATCATCGACAAACGAGAGGGCTGCAAACTCCTCCGACACGCTCACCTCGCCAACCAATACAAGCGGTGTTATGACCAACACCTCCCCTTGTGAAAAATTATGCCTAACGCCATTGATAGATAGTTCTGCCTGACCTTTGGTGCAGAGTATAAAACCTCCCTTATTCCACAGATTTGAAAACATAGTTACTCCATTTTGCTCAAAACCAAAGGCAAATATAGTAGATTATTTCGGATAATAGTTGATTTTGCTCAATTTATCAGTTCTATTACTCTTTGGCACTAATGGCTCTCGATGTAACTTTGCAGTAACAAAAACTACTCTAAGTTTGCAGCGGATTGCGACGCAGTCGCATAAATCAAGAAATCTGGAATAAGAATTGACAACTCAAGATCGAGTTCTTACCTTTGTTGTAGGA
>JAGKTZ010000012.1 GCA_021153165.1 Prevotellaceae bacterium | reverse complement strand
TTCTTCCATATTATACAAAAGGAGATTGGCAAAAGCAATGTGAAAAATGCCTATAAAATATTAAAAAAGCATAAAAGTCAGACGGACAAAAAATGCGAAGTTTTTTGACAAATTGGCAAAATTGATTGGCGACGGGATTCCACTGCAGGGTGACACATTATATATAATAAGGAGCCATTACAATAATATATTAAAAAAACTCGGCACATCCTAATGGGCAAAAAAATACCCTGCCATTGCTTGACAAGGTATTTTATCGTTTGGTCCATAGTTGCCCAGAACTTCAAGACCTCTTAATCTCAGAACAAATCAACACCGATCCGTACGACTCGTATTAAAATTTGATGTATTTTCCACCTATTAAATAATGAATGGCAAAATTACAAAGAAATGTAAAATCTGCTAATTGGTGGCACCAGTCTGCCCCATGAGCATAAGGGTAAAGGTTGATGGTATTGATATAGGTTCTAATGTCATAAATCATCTGCCGTCAATAGCAGACCTTGTCTTCTAACTCTGCCCATTTGCGAAAAGCTGCCAATGCCTCTGTGCGCATGAAATGTTCGCAGCGGATGGAGCGCTCGGCATAGTTCAGTTCTAACTGATCATAGATGAAGGAATCATCAAAATTGATTGCCTTGGCATCATCCTTGGTATTGCCATAACAAATACGGTCCACACCAGCCCAATAAAGTGCGCTGAGACACATAGGGCAAGGTTCGCACGAGCTGTATATCGTACAACCCGTCAACTGGAAAGTGCCCAATTTGGCACAGGCTTTTCTAATAGCAATAATCTCAGCATGCGCCGTAGGGTCTGTATTAGGTACGACGCGATTGGTACCTGTAGCGATCACCTCTCCGTCGCGTACGATGACTGCTCCAAAGGGGCCTCCACCCTCGTCAATATTCTTAATCGACAGATCTATGGCCATCGCCATGAACTTTGCATCCTCTGCAGAATAATCAGCAGTCTCTCTCAAATATTTATCAGCAGTATTCATAGTAAACCTCCTT
The DNA here is from genome assembly GCA_021153165.1 of Prevotellaceae bacterium. GTDB lineage: Bacteria > Bacteroidota > Bacteroidia > Bacteroidales > Bacteroidaceae > Alloprevotella. Next base: position 34,772 of record JAGKTZ010000012.1, on the reverse strand, counting down.
TTTCTGCAAATATACGATTAAGCGAGCAAGAAATATGAAGTTTACTTCAATATTTTTTACAGCGAGCGGAAGTATATTGGAGATTCATATCAAATATACGATTAAGCGAGCAAAATAATATCAAGCTTACTTCAATATTTTTCACCGCGAGCGGAAGTATATTGGATATTCATATCAAATATACGATTAAGCGAACGAAATAATATCAAGCTTGCTTGAATATTTTTTAGCGAATGAAAAAATCGCTGTGTATAAAAGGGAATATTGTTGTAACACAATGTCATTCCCTTTTACACACACCAAAGTTTCTAACACCACTTAATCTGCCTCTGGCATTTCACCAGAACTTTTAGTAATTCTCAATATCTCCTCTATAAAATTTTCCAACGAGAATTCAGTCTCCATGCCAATCTTTTGGCGGAAGCGGTGACGAAGCATCAAGACACTTCTTGGGGCTACGGCCAAGAGTTCGGCTATCCGCTTGTTGTCTTGCTTTAAGACAATGAGCATTGAGAGCAACTCTTCACGGCGAGTGATCGTGGGCACTCTCTCTCGAAGACAAGGTAGGAATAGCGGATACAACAGTTCAAAGCACTGACGGAATTTGGATTCTCCTTCTGTTAGAAGTATTGATGGTGTCAAAGCTTCCAGTTCCAGGCTATTGTTTTTCTCTTTCAGGAAATCTTTGATCTCTTGCGCTCTCATTTCTTTTTCAGCATTTGATTGTTCCAGCTTTTGTACTACGGAAGTAAGTTCGGCATCGGCCTGCTTCATTTGCAGTTTGTGCTGCTTTCTTTGATATAAAAGGAAAATCACAACCGCAGCAATGACGACGACGAATAAGACGATCCCCACCAATACCCAAAGACGTTGGTTGGTATTTCCCAGCTGAATTATCTTCTCTTCTTGTTTATTATGTGCTATCTGTAGTTCAACGATAGACTCCACCAGATTAAAATTTACATTCTTCTCCTCTAAGGTTTGCTGTTCTTCGAGCATCATCCTAAGGAATTGCTCGACTTTCGACTGATTCTTGGTTTTCAGAAAATGATCCAGTATCGGCCCATAGTCCACGTGGATGTAGGCTGGCGAATCACATTGCTTCAGCAATACATATAGGCTATCGAGCATGGTCTCCGCCATGCCGTTGTTCCCGTGTTTCAAGTAGGTTTGAGCCAATTGGTGATAGGCTTTCGCACGGTTTACGGTCGTAGCTTGTTGTGCTACTTGCAGTAGTTCCTTTATGCCATTCTGGAGGGAATCTCCTTCTCCCTCTGCCATGAATGTACCATTCAGCAAGTTCACGTCCACCATACCGCTATTATAAGGTAGCGACTGACAGAGCGCACGAGCTTGTTGTGTGTAATAAGATACCGAATCCGCTACGCCAAGATGATACAGTGCCCAACCTTTATTTATATAGGTCTGTGCCGACACCATCGGATTCTTTTCCTTCATCCCCTTTTCCACTTGCAGGGCTTCTGACGCGTAGATATTTGCATATTGTGGCAGTTTCCAATAAAGGAAAAGGTCAGTCAATGTATTTAGGCTATTGAGTACGCCTAAATCATCCTTCTTGTCCAGCGCTTCCTCCTTGCTTTGCAAGAATAGTTTCATCGCCTTATTGATGTACCCGTTTCGTTTGTAGAGAGACCCCAGCATCGTCATCACCCACTGTTTACCCGAAGTATTCTTGCACAAATCAGCCTGCTTCATTGCCTCTTCGCACCAATTTATCATTTCCTTCTGATAGTTGGGATTGCTATAAAACACCGCTGCTGCATAGGCATAATCGCGGAAATAATTTTCAGGCGTAGGTTGATGAAGCGGCAGCGCGAGTGCTTTCATTGTCGTTTCTTCTGCCTCCTTCATTCTTTCTGTGCGAGACAAAGCATATCCCAGTATGGAGTAATAATCTCTCAGACATTGTCTTTGTATGGCAGGCGAACCCTTGAAAACCTCTTCCAGGGTAGTAATGCAAGCCTCGGGCTCACCTTTGCTTTGAAAAGTATTCATCAGTTGCATCAAAGCTTCAGTATACAATGTTTGCTCTTGGTTGGATAGACTGTCTCCTGCCACAGGTTGTGTCAGGTAGTTTCTGAATGCTTCGATGGCCTCTTTGTACTTCCCGCCACGCTGCAAAGTTCTTGCTTCGTGAAAGAGTTCTTCGTTTGCAAAACAGGTGCCGCATACCAAAAGCAACATTTGAAGTAGGAGCAGACATCTACTCCATAAAGGTAATTTCATAATTGTTTTTCTTTTGTATATCACTAAGACTTGCCTTTATGTCTATTGTATAAACATAATGCAAAAGTATGTAAATTCTATGTAGTAACCTAAATTCTCCTGTTTACATTTCGGTTTACATTTGATGTATACATCCGTAAATACAGGGGTTGTAGAAAGAAATGTAGGATTTCATTTTTTTAAGATTTCGGCAGTTCAAAGTAACTTTGCATAGTTTATACAAAGTATAAAACAACGGCAATTCGGAAGCAGACTAATGCGCCCACCTCAAAAGGCTGGACATTATATCAAAAAACAGGATATTAACACCAAAATACAACTTAATAAATAACAAATGAAAAGGAAAACTTTATTTACCCTTGCCACGGCATCTATACTGATGCTATCATTGCCCCTCAGGGCATGGGCAGACGGTTCGAATGAGGTGACGGAGGACAGTTGTTTGCAAACACAGTCCTACCCCCTTGCCACCGAAGCCATTCCTGCCTCGGAGATGACATACGACTCCGTGGCACAATGTTTCGTGGTGCACGAACCCGTCATGAAGACTTCTTCGCAAAAGCGCTCAAACACAACGACGAGTGTACAACCCCGAGCATCTTGGGGCTATTGGGAAGATGGAGTGCAGTACAGTTACTACGGCGATCAGCTTTCAAGCGACGATATGGACGCAATGAAGGAGATCGTCAACCCCTGGAAAGAAAAGTTTACGGACCTTGATGTCGAGGGCATCCTGACCCAAGCACCAGGCGAGGAAACTTGGTATATGCAAATCACAGGCGTGGACAACGACGACATCGACGATTTGGACGGCACGATGCGCATCTACAACGACATCGGTAGTACTTACAACTACAAGACCATTGCCATCGACGGCACTGCCCTGCGCGGCAACACTCACATCCAACGAATCGTGTTCGAAGACTGTGCTTCTGGTTCGGCCAACGCCAATACAATGCTCAAAATGGTGATACACGATGGCGCCTTCCAAAACTGCAGCAACCTGCGGGAGCTCTATATGTATTACACCGTCACCGACGGCACCAACCACGAGCAGATGCTCAAGCCCACAGACGTCTATATCGGCAGCAACGTATTTGACGGTTGCCACGAGGACTTCCGTATTGTAGTGGACCCATTGGTGTACAAGATGTTCCTTGCCGACCCCAACTGGAACAAGTATGCTGACTATATCGTAGCATCCAACTACACCCCCACCGACTTCGAAGAGGAAGATGGTGTGAAATATGGTTACTTCGGTCACCAACTCTCAAGTAGCAAAATAGACGAGATGAAGACATTGCTTGAACCCTGGACGACAGAGTTCCGCAATCTCGATCTCGACCAGCTGCTTGTTGGTGTACCAAACAAAGAGACTTGGTACATGCAAATCGTTGGCGTGGACAATAACAAGATCGCTGCCGCTAATGGTGAAATGCGTATCTACAATGACATTGGTACCACCTACAATTATAAGACCATAGCCATCAACAGCACAGCGCTTCAAGGCAACGAGAATATCCAAAAAGTAGTGTTCGAAGACTGCGCATCTGGATTAGATAATGCCAATACACGACTGAAGATGGTGATACATGACGGTGCCTTCCAAAATTGTAGTAATCTGAAGGAGTTCAACATGTATTACCTTGCCACAGATGGAGATAATCGCTATGAGATGTTGTATCCGACGGATGTATTGGTAGGCAGCGATGTCTTCGATGGTTGCCACCAGGACTTCCGTATCGTAGTGGCTCCACAACTATACGACATGTATATCTCTGACCCCAACTGGAGTCAATATGCTGACAAAATTGTGGCATCAGACTATATGCCCACAATCTACGATCCCATCACCCACGAAGGTGTGACTTATGATTATGCATCTAAGTCATTAAACAGCTTACCAACTTCAGAATTGACGCGTTTGCAATCTTCATGGTGGAATGCAGCCATTATTGGTGTGGAAGTGGCCATAGCGATTGCTACTTGGGGATCAGCCAATGCAGCGACAACTTCTGCCAAAGCAGCTGCGCAACTCACTGCAGAAGCAGCCAGACAGACTGCAATCAATACAGCTCAAGCTACGCTTAATGCAGCGGTTCAAACGGCATTGAGTGAAACTGCAAAATTAACGACTATAATTAATGCCACTTGGCAGCCAGGTATGACTCTCAGTAGCATTAGCAGTACTGCATTGACTACAGCTCTGAATAATGTTTCTATTGCATCTACTGCCTTGGCAGCAAAAGAAGTTGCGGTGGCAGCTGCTGTGACAAACTACTCCTATTACATGATGGCTGCGGGTATATCTGCTGCTTCGGCTGCAGGTGTGGGTGGCTTGACCTATGTAGCCAATACGGTTGGTAAGAAGACACACCGCAATCCAACCTGGGCATTGCAAGGACAGTGGTTGATGACAGAGTGTAAGCACACTATCTATCATATGTATGTGAAGGAGGTGGCAGATCAAGAAACCGTGACGCTGTACAACGATATTGGTTCTGCTTACAACTACAAAACTGTGTCCATAGGAAATACTGCTTTTCACAACAAGACGAACCTCAAGACCATCAACTTCAAGGACGTGAATACAGGCGAGATGTATGCCCCTATGACAATCCTTATCCCTGACAAGGCATTCAAGGGATGTTCTAACCTTGAGACTTTGAACTTGATTATGCACAGCAACGCGACCAATCGCGATGTAGCACTCGGTCCCGAAAACTTTATCGTTTGTGGCGAGGATATTTTCGAAGATTGCGACATGAGCAAACTAAAGATTCGCATTGGTAGAGAAAAGTACGAAGATTTTGCGGAAAATCCCGTATGGGGAAAGTATGTGGACAACTTCGAAGTAGTTGATATAGAAGAACCAGTGGACTTCACTGATTTTGGTGCACAATATAGTTATAGTTTCGAAAACAACTCTCAAAAGAAGCAAAGCTATATCGGAGGACACACGATCGAGCACCTGCACATCATTGGCCAAAATGGCGATATGGCAAGCCAAAATGGCGAAGTGGGACTTGTCAACGATATAGGTATCAACCATAACTACAAGCTCGACTATGTTGCTAAAAAGGCATTCTATGGCAGCGAAACATTGAAAGGTATCTCAATGTTCGACCTCAAGGGCTTTGGTGCTACAGGTGACGCTTATACCGACCTCGAAGTCGTGCTCCAGGATTCAGCATTCGCTAATTGTCCTAACTTGGAACACATCAATATGCTCTACTTCCGCACCGATGGCGGCAATAGCGTAGAACCTATGGCTCCCTATCGCGTGATGCTGGGCAAGGATGTCTTCAAAGACTGTCCTAAGTTCAAGGTAAAGATGGTGACTACTGCCGTAGAGGAGTTCGAAGCAGATACAGCTTGGGTGAAGTACAAGGACCGTTTCCTCCCCAGCTTCATCATGACCGAAGACCCCGCCCTGATGAGCGTGCTGGGGGATTGCGGTATGAGATATTCTTCGCCAGTGATGGGTGGTAGTTATGACATCTATGATGTGATGCAGGTGACCGATCCCGCTGCGCTGAATGGCAAGTTCCAAGGAAAAGCATTGGATGCATTCCATGAATTCAAGGCATTCGAATGCATAAATCTCGATTATGTAGGAGATTCTTGGTTCAAGGATTGTACTAAATTGCAAGGTATAGAATTACCTACGACCCTTCAAACTATCGGTAAGCAAGCCTTTTATAATTGTGCTTTGCTTGATGATGTCGTCATTCCAGAATCTGTGAATACGATTAGTGATGAAGCATTCAAGAGCTGTGCAAGTTTGAGTCGCGTTACCTTCCAATCTGCTACACCAGCAAGTTTGGGTACAGATGTGTTTGCAGCATTACCCAACAATTACATAATATATGTACCTGCGGAATCGGTTGAAGCTTACAAAACTGCTTGGCCAGATTATGCAGACCACATTCAAAGTGTCAGCGAAAAGCATACCGGCATCTTCGAGGTAACCTTGACAGAGCCTGGTACATTGGCTGAAAAGTTAGGTCTCACCATCACTGGCACAGATCCACTTACCATTAGCGGTAACTACCACAAGTACGACAAATTGAAGATCTCTGGTCCTATCAATGGTACCGACATCGGTGTTATTCGCCATATGGGTGGTCGCGATGTCAACAATGCCGAAGTGACTCGTGCTCGCAACTTGAAATACCTCGACCTCTACGATGCAGATATCAAGGCAGGTGGCGAGGACTACAACCAAGATGGTTCAAACGACCGCATCACCGAGGACAATTGCATCGACACCTATATGTTCTGGCAATTGGATGTGCTTGAAACTTTGATTTTGCCAAAGAGCGCTACAAAGATTAAGGAATACGCATTCAACCACTGTAACGCTTTGAGTCGTCTGGTCATCGGCGACAATATTAAGAGCATTGGTAAGAAAGTTACCCACGACAGTCCTAAATTGCAAGAAGTGATCTTGCTCTGCAATGAAGTACCTACTACCGATGCCAATGCTTGGTCAAAAGACAAGACTATCAAGGTCTTCTACACTACCAATGCTATTCGCGAGCATCTCTCGGGTAGTCATGCTTATTATACTCGTGGAGACTCTATAGTTTCGCCATTCGAGGACGATGCCCTGATACATGCTTTGGCAGAAAAAAGAATCTTCACGCTGATGGAGATGGCAAGCATGAAGAATGTGGAAAATATAGTGAACGGCAACACCGAAATCACCAAGTTCAACGAGCTGATGGTGGCTTCGAATGTGACAGAACTCGGAGAACATTCGTTGAATGGATGCTCTAATTTGATGGAAGTGGCGCTCCCATACAGTGTTGATACGATTACTGTGAATGCCTTCACTGGCTGTACTTCACTGACTACTATCAATGCTATTTGCGATACTATCCCAGGCCTGGCTACCGATGCATTCAAGGATCTTCCTGAAAACTTTGTTATCTATGTCACTCCAGGCAAGGAAGAAGACTATCGTAAGGCTTGGCCACAATATGCCAACCATATTCAAGGCATCAAAGAAAGCAAAGACGAGATCAAGGTCGTCACAGTGCCAGAGCCAGGAAAACTGGGCGAAGCACTTGGTTTCACTGTGGAAATGGATACACCTAGCGATGTAGGTCGCATTAGTGGCGACTTCATCAGCATTAAAGCCTTGAAGGTAAAAGGATATATCAATGGTAAGGACATCGCCGTATTGCGTATGCTTGGTGGTCGAGATGAGGAAGATGCCGACGAAGTGGCATTGGCTCGTATGACCTATCTCGACCTCTATGATGCTACTATCTGCACCGACCTCAACGACATCTGCTTCAACAGAAAGGGTAAAAATGACTATGTTAAGCAAAACAATGAAATTCCCGAACATATGTTCTGGAAACTCGATAAGTTGCAAACCATCATCCTACCAAAGAATGTCACAAAGATCGACGACAATGCATTCTATGACTGTCTGAACATCGAAACCATCGTGGTAGGTGATGCTACAACAGTGATTGGCAACGATGCATTCGGAGCGTGCAAGAACCTCAAGAATCTGGTATTCCTTTGCCGTCAAAAACCTACATTGGACAGTGATGCCTTTACTGATCCTATCTCAGACCAACCCTATCAAGTAGAAAAGATGTATGTTCCCACAGGTCTCTACCAAAACTATGTGACAGATACCGAGTATACATCACATGCCAAGGAAGTCTGCACCAATTTTACTGACGACGAAGTATTCCGCGCTTATGGTTCACGCGCAGTAATGAGCACTGACCAATTGCAGGGTGTGACCGATGTAGACGGCTGGTTTGACTACCACACAGGGGTGAAGGATTTGACTTCATTGGAAAAGACTTCTGTCGACACTCTCAAGTCTACCACATTGGCTTCGTTGACTAACTTGCAAAAGATCAAACTACCAGCGACGCTCAAGCAAGTAGAAGCTGGTGCCTTTGCGGCAAACGACCAATTGCAATGGGCTGACTTCGCCGCTTGTACAGAAGCAGGTGTACTCACCGAAAGCAATATCGGCACAATGGGCTTCGCCGATCACACACTCATTTATGCTCCAGAAAACTTCGCTGGCACAGGCTATACCAATGTGGTATATGGCAACGAGGGAGATTTGAAGTGCGACCGTATGCTCTTGTCGGAAAATGCTGGCTTTGACGCACCTCGTGCATTCAAGGCAAGTTCTATCAGTTTCGACCGCGTATTTGTAGGAAACGAAAGAACTACGCTCTGTCTGCCCTTCGATATGGAGGTGCCATATGGTATGATTGTCTATGAAATGACAAGCAGCACCCACGAGACTATCACCGTATCACCTGTAACAAAGGTAATGAAGGCTTACACGCCATATATTATCCTGCCAGACGAAGATATGACGATCGGCACTGAAGTGGAAACTACAGTATCTGTTGCTCCAAACAATATGCCTGAAACAGTAGTTGGCAACTATCATATGATCGGTACACTGTCTGCTACTTCTGCAGAGGATATAGAGCGCTACGACTTGTATCTTTTAGGCGCAAACAACTACTGGAATATTCATAGCGGCCAGTCATTACTCCCCTACCGCGCTTATATGCAGTCAGACCGAGACATCAGACCTGAGCAGGTATTGATGATTGAGGATATGATAGAGTATGAGCTCATCGCAGACGGCACCTTGACCGAGTACGAGGTAGCGAAGGACAAGATCGTCAGAGACCTGAACTACACACGCACGCTCAACGATGCTTGGAATGCGCTCTATGTACCATTCAAAGTTGAGTTGACCGAGGACCTCCTGGACAACTACGATGTGGCATACATCAACGATATTCGCAGTTATGATTTAGACGACAATGGTGAACTTGATGGTTGGGATGTCGAGATCATTAAGATCAAGAAGGTTAACACTAAACTTAAAGCGCACCATCCCTATGTCATCCGCCCTAAAAATGAAATGGCAAAGCAGTTGGATATCGCTCAGCACAATACCATGTTGTACAATACTGCACCCGAGTATCGCACTGAGGTGACTTGCTCTTCTGCTTATATGGAATATGTAGTGAAGGGTCTTTATAATAAGACCGTAAGTGCCGAGTTGAACGACAGCAATTATGTCTACGCAGTCAACAAGAAGGGACAATGGCAGAAGATGGGATTGGAAGCATCGTTGGTGCCTTTCCGTCTGTATTTGTCAATGTCCAACAAAGATGGTTCGCCTATTGAAATCAGTGGTCAGAATGCACAAACTATGCGTATGATTCTGGTGGGCGAAGAGTCTGAAGATGGCACCACTTTCATCGATCAGGTGGAGACGGACAATGAGCAGGAAGACGCTCAAATCTACGACCTGCAGGGCCGTCGCGTTTTGACTCCACAAAAAGGACACATCTACATCATCAACAAGAAGAAAGTGCTCTTCTAAGCGGTAATATTTCATCCATCATCCACGGGTGGCAATGGTCATCCGTGGATATTTCAACAAGAGACTTATGAAGAAAGAATATATCAAACCAGAGATTGTAGAAGTAACCCTCTCGCTCGAATCTGTGTTGGCGACCTCTTTCACCATTCCAAGCGAAGGTATGGACGGTAACGACACGCCCGGTACGGATGACGATTTCAACACCAGCAAGCGTAACGAAAATGACTGGGATACTTATTGGGAGTAATTCCCATCCTATCATCTTTACGCTAAACTTATCATTCGAAAGCGGTCACTTCGGTGGTCGCTTTTTTTGATATGAATTATGGCTTTAAGCAGACTTCTAAAAATGCGAAAAAGAATGACAAAATCACATCTTCGGTGCAATCTGTGGGATTCTTCGCTCGCACACATATATGTATATATAAAGAAAATCGTTAACTTTGCCACAGATTTAGAGAATTATCAATCATGGCATACAAACAAGAAGAGATAAAACCCTATACCGCCGAGGGCGAAAAGGGGGCACAAGTGGAACAGATGTTCGACAATATCGCTCACTCCTACGACCTGCTGAACCACTGTCTTTCGATGGGCATCGACAAGCGTTGGCGCCGTGCGGCTATCAATACGCTGAAACCATTTGCACCCAAGCGTATGCTCGACGTGGCTACGGGTACGGGCGACTTTGCCATCCTTGCTGCCAAGATGCTTGGCCCCGAATCTTTGTTGGGCGTGGACATTTCTGAAGGCATGTTGGATGTGGGCCGCAAGAAAGTATTGCAGGGCGGATTGGCCAACATCGTAAAGTTTCAAAAGGACGACTGCATGGCACTGAGCCTCGACGATGACCAATTTGATGCCATCACCGTAGCCTACGGTGTGCGCAATTTTCCCGACCTGGACAAGGGGTTGAGCGAGATGCGCCGCGTATTGAAAAAGGATGGTCGTCTGGTCATCATCGAACTGACTGCGCCGCGCCGTTTCCCTATGCGCCAACTGTTTTGGCTCTACTCACACGCCTTTATGCCACTGGTCGGCTGGATGATCTCCAAGGACAAGCGCGCCTACAGTTACCTGCCCGCCACGATGGAAGCCTTTCCACAAGGCGAAGAGATGCAACAGATTTTGGAAAAAGCAGGCTATCGCGACGTAGCGTTCAAGCGCTTCACCTTTGGTCTGAGCACCATGTACACGGCTAAGAAGTAATTCCACTCATCTATGACTCCTATCGACACCTATGGGCTATTGGGCTATCCGCTCGGGCACAGTTTCTCCCGCCCTTTCTTTACCGAGAAGTTCGCCAAGGAAGGCATCACAGCCGAATACCTCAACTTTGAAATTCCCGATATCAATCTGCTGACAGACGTACTGCTGGAGCATCCCAATCTGCGCGGATTCAACGTCACCATACCCTACAAAGAAGCCATCCTGCCCCTGTTGGATCACATCAGTCCCGAGGCACAAAAGGTAGGCGCCGTGAACACCGTACGAGTGGAATGGGAGGGCGGCAACCCGATCCTGACGGGCTACAACACCGACGTCGTGGGTTTCGAGCAATCCTTGTTGCCCTGTCTGCGCGCTCACCATCGCGAAGCATTAGTCCTAGGTACAGGCGGAGCAGCAAAAGCGGTGATGCATGTGCTGAAGAAGATGGGCATTGCCCCACATCAGGTCAGCCGCAAAGCGCAGCCTGGTATCCTGACCTACGACCACATCACACCCGACTGGATGGAGCGTTGCCAAATCGTGGTCAACTGTACGCCACTGGGCACTACACCCAATGTGGACACTTGCCCCGACATCCCCTATGAATTGGTCAACGAAAAGCACCTGCTCTACGACCTCGTTTACAACCCCACCGAAACGCTATTCCTGCATATTGGCAAAAAGCAAGGCGCTGCCACGAAAAATGGCGCCGAGATGTTGCGTCTGCAAGCACTGGCTGCATGGAAGATATGGACAACGTAGCAAGCGAGAAGTTCCTCCTCGTCGTCAATAAAAAGAACTATTTTCAACAACATAGAACAAGATAACACATTCAGCAAATTATGCTTAAAAAATCATTTACCACCGCCATGCTATTTGTTGCATTTATCGCAACAGCATTGGCACAAGCACCAGCAGACTACTACACCTCGGCAAAGGGGCAGACTGGTGCTGGGCTGAAGACAGCACTGTGCAAAGTCATCGCCAGCCACACCACCCTATCCTACAGCTCGATCTGGGAACACGTACGCAAGACTGACGTACGCCCCGATGGCAAAGTGTGGGATATGTATTCCGCAGTGACCAACTACACCTTTGGCACCGACCAGGCCGGCAACTATAGCAAGGAAGGCGACGTGTACAACCGCGAACACTCTTTCCCCAAAAGTTGGTTTGACGAAAAGTCGCCGATGAACACCGACTTGATGCACTTGGTGCCCACAGATGGTTACGTCAACGGCCGCCGTAGCAATTACCCCTTTGGCGAAACCGACAGCCCCACTTGGTCTTCGGCTCAAGGCTGGAGCAAACTTGGGCCCTGCTCGACCAGTGGATACAGCGGCACTGTGTTTGAACCCAACGATGAATACAAGGGCGACTTCGCACGTATCTATTTCTATATGGCTACGGCCTACGAGGAACAATTCCCCAGTTTCAACAGCCCGATGCTGGCTGGCAACAAATATCCTGCCTACAAAGAATGGGCGCTGACTATGCTCCTGCGCTGGGCAAAAGAGGACCCTGTCAGCCAGAAAGAGATCGATCGCAACAATGCCGTGTATAGCATCCAAAAGAACAGAAATCCATACGTCGACTTCCCTGGTTTGGAAGAATACGTTTGGGGAAGTAAAACCAGCACGCCATTCAATCCCAACGACTACAACGGCAGTACGCCAGTAGACCCTGCACCCAACGCACCAAGTGCCCCAACATTCTCGATAGCTGGCGGCATGGTGGCACAAGGCACTGTGGTGACTATCGATTGCACGACTACTGGAGCCCAAATTTACTATAGCATCAACGGCGAAGAAGAGGTTGTTGCTACCCCACCTGTAGAAATCACTATCGACGAAGACATGACAATCACAGCACGTAGTGTGGTGGATGGCAAAACAAGCGAAAGCGTGACACAGACTTACACCGTAAAGGCGGCAACAGAAGTGAGCGGCAACACCTATGTCAAAGTAACCGCTGCCGAAGATCTGAAAGTTGGCGCGAACTATATCATCGTGTGCGAGAAATATGGTACAGCCCTAGGTAGTATCGGTGGTAACACAAGCAAAGATATACGCAACTCCGTATCTGTGACCATCAATGCAGATGGTACGATCAGCACCGAAACTGGTAGCGGTGATTACCCCTATCACCTGGTGCTGGGCGGCAAGGCTGATGCTTATACACTATACGACCCATCTTCCAGCGTGTACCTCTCCTATACTGGCAGCAAGAACAAACTCTTTGGCGCAACATCAGCCTCGGCTAACTCTGAGCAGTGGAAGATCACTTTCAACAATGGTTATGCGCACATCTCGCCCTTGAGCAGTACCGGCCGCCGCATACAATATAACGTGTCTGCACCACGATTTGTGTGCTACACAGGTACTCAGCAGGAAGTCTGCCTCTACAAGCAAGAATCTTCTACTGCTATCGAAAACATTCAAAGCGGTAGCAAGACTACACACGTATACACCATCGACGGCCGCCTGATACGCCAAAATGCAGATATAACTTCAGGCACAAAGCACCTCCCCAAAGGCGTCTATATCATTGATGGCAAGAAAATCGTTGTGAGATAAATCTGACCCAGGGGTCACTTCCCCCCAAAAGGATACACAGCAAAGGTTCCCAAGGCGCCCCTTTCTCCTATTTCAAACGGAGAAAGCTATTGGTCCCTGGGAACCTTTGCCCATATACTCACCCCTGGCAAATGCATTCCAAGAGACAGAAAGCCGGGCGGCTCCAGCATTCCGCAAATACATTTTACGCAGGGAGAGGGGTAAGCGCTATTCTATTTTATCCACGACGGCGAATCCTTCAAAAGGATGATGGAGAAAAAAAGTCTAACCTTTTTGAAATTTCGCGACGTCTCGTTGAAATTATCTAAGACTTTTTTTCAACAAGGCGTCGCACTTTTTTTAGCCCCCGTTCGAAACATTTGCATATTTCGCATAGCATACAGAAAAATCCCACAAAGATGGCACCACTCGCAGGTGTGTCGGTTCGGCTGCAAGCACCTGTTTTTTACACCACAAAGTCACAATTGGATTTTCGCCCCTATGCATTTTCATCACGTTTTTATACCCACCTCACGTACATTTACGGGCGATTCATCCTAAGCGGAAAATAAAAAACGACATTCTGTTGCTTTTTTGCCGCTTTTTGTAGTAACTTTGTAGGCAAATATATATAATCGTAAAACCTGCCCTGTAGCCAACACGGCATGGGCATAAATGCCTAAAAAAACAAGTACCATGGACAATAAACAACGTTACATGATGCGCGGAGTCAGCGCGATGAAAGAAGACGTACACAACGCCATCAAGAACATTGACAAAGGTATTTTCCCACAAGCCTTCTGCAAGATTATCCCAGACATCCTCGGTGGTGACCCAGAGTATTGCAACATTATGCATGCAGACGGTGCCGGCACAAAGTCGAGTTTGGCTTATATGTACTGGAAGGAAACTGGCGACATCTCGGTGTGGAAGGACATTGCTCAAGATGCGTTGATCATGAATACGGATGACTTGCTCTGCGTCGGTGCAGTGGACAATATCCTGGTCAGCTCGACTATCGGCCGCAACAAGATGCTCATCCCTGGCGAAGTCATTTCTGCTATCATCAATGGCACTGACGAATTGCTCCAACAGATGCGCGATATGGGTATCGGTATCTATGCCACCGGTGGCGAAACAGCTGACGTGGGCGACCTGGTACGCACAATTATCGTAGACTCGACCGTGACATGCCGTATGAAGCGCAGCGATGTGATCGACAATGCCAACATCCGTCCTGGCGATGTAATCGTGGGTCTCTCTTCTTGCGGACAAGCAACATATGAAACTGAATACAACGGCGGTATGGGCTCAAATGGTTTGACTTCGGCTCGCCATGACGTATTCGCTAAATATCTGGCAGAGAAATATCCTGAAAGTTTCGACAAGGCTGTGCCCGAAGAATTGGTATACAGCGGTAGTTACAAGCTCACTGACCCAGTAGAAGGCGCTCCCGTTGACGCAGGGAAATTGGTACTTTCCCCAACAAGAACCTATGCGCCTGTCGTAAAACGTTTGCTCGACGAACTCCGTCCCGAAATTCACGGTATGGTACACTGTACAGGTGGTGCACAAACCAAGGTGCTTCACTTCGTAGGC
The DNA here is from genome assembly GCA_021153165.1 of Prevotellaceae bacterium. Taxonomy (GTDB): domain Bacteria; phylum Bacteroidota; class Bacteroidia; order Bacteroidales; family Bacteroidaceae; genus Alloprevotella. The sequence continues at coordinate 19,766 of JAGKTZ010000012.1, read as the reverse complement.
GAAAATTGCCGCGTGATCAAGGACAATATGTTCCCCGTGCCTCCATTGTTCCGTGCTATCGCACAAGAAAGTGGTACAGATTGGGCAGAAATGTACAAGGTCTTCAATATGGGCCACCGTCTCGAAGTGTACCTCGCACCAGAGCACGCACAACAAGTAATTGATATTGCGAAGAGCTTCAATATCGACGCGCAAATCGTAGGTCGCGTAGAAGAAGGTCCACGCTCATTGACCATCAAGAGCGAATTCGGCGAGTTTAATTATTAATCAGTAAGCCTCATGAAAGAGGACATGTCTAAAAGCACAAACTATATACTTACAGTCTTATCTATTCTACTATTCTCTCCATTTTGGGGAGTACAAATAACTATGGCTCAACCTGTGGTACACCCAACCATTGGTACTAAGGCGGCATCAACAAATGGAGACATCAAAATCACCCTAGTTGGAAAACGACAAAACTATGGAGGGACTAGCGACACACGCGACACATACATCAATTCTCCCAAGTCGGCCAACGTGCACCCCAGCAACAAGAAATATTATGTAAACTCGCTGGAAGGTGGTACCACAGTGGTCTTTGAAATGGGTACTAACCGCAGACTCAAAGTGATCAGTCACAAACTGGACAGTTCTATGAGTCATTTGTGGGGCACACCATCAGAGCTATACAAATTCACCCATTACCCCAAGAACAACACATTCATGGGAAAGCCTGTGGAAAGCACATTCAGTCATGACGGTCGCTATTTGTGGGTACCTTATTACAGACGTAGTTATGACATCAATGCACAAGATCCATCGGCGCTGGCTGTCATCGACACAGAAACGGACGAAATCGTTCGATTGATGGAGACTGGTCCTTTGCCCAAAATGATCACCACATCCAACAATGGGAAATATGTAGCAATATCACATTGGGGCAACAATACGGTAGGACTCATCAATATTGAGTCAGCCGACCCAATGAAATGGTACCATTCTGATTTATTGGTAGTGGACCACATATTACCTCTAAATTTCAGTAAGACAACATCTGTAGACAGAGACTCTGGCAGCGGCTACGCATTGCGTGGAACTGTTTTTACACCAGACGACAAATATCTACTTGTGGGATGTATGGGCAGTGGTGGTGGTATTGCAGTCATCGACATGCAGACCAAAACTTACCTAGGACGCATACTTGGTATGATGTCCAATGTCAGACATCTCATCATCATCAAAGATTACCTTTACCTAAGTATTAATAGTGGCGGATACGTACAACGTATAAAGTTAGACGCTTTGATTGAGGCTGCTAAAAACATGAATCAGAAAACTGCCACATTAAAGGGTTGGGAAAATTGTAAAGTTGATATTGGGGCAAGAACAATAGAAGCATCTCCCAGTGGCAGATATATATTTGTGGCATGTAATAACGCAAGCAAACTTTACGTTATCGACACAAATCAAATGAAACCCATTGCGGAAATAGATGTTGACTCATACCCCGTAGGATTGGATGTATCTAAAGATGGACGTTACGTTATTGTAACATCACAAGGCCGCAAAGCACAAGACAAAGAAAATGGCAGTAGAGGAGGAAATGCTGTCAATATATACGAAATTGAATACGCAGAAAAAGAATATACCGAGCCTGAGGGGACAAATCCTCTATCCACAACAGAAAATGACAGTGCCGCTTGTACTAGTGATAGTTTGAGCACCATTGGCAACAAATCCTCAAAAGGAAACATTCTCTCTATTGCAAAAGACTTTTATTCATCATACAGTTGGCCTATCAATATCGGTATAGGAGTATTATTCTTTGCAGGATGCATTTGGCTTTTGCGAAGAAGGAAATCTGATAAGTATAAGAAATAAATATTTATATGGCAGAGAACAATAGCCTATTAGAAAAGTTAGAAGGTCTGCAAGCCAGATTCGAGGAGGTATCAACCTTGATCACCGACCCTTCGGTTATTGCCGACCAACAAAGATATGTGCGCTTGACCAAAGAATACAAGGATCTAGAAGATTTGATGAACGCACGCAAAGAATATGCTATGCTTTTGGCAAATCTTGAAGAAAGCAAAGATATTCTGATGGGAGGTGAAGATGACCCCGAAATGAAGGAAATGGCGCGCGAAGAAGTAGCCCACTGCGAAGCACGCATTCCAGAAATCGAAGAGACCATCAAGTTGATGCTCGTGCCCAAGGATCCTGAAGATGCAAAGAACGCCATTCTTGAAATCCGCGGCGGTACTGGTGGAGACGAAGCGGCACTCTTTGCTGGAGACCTATTCAGAATGTACACCAAATACTGCGAAACGAAAGGATGGAAGTTGGAAGTATCCAGTGCAAGCGAAGGTGCTGCAGGAGGTTTCAAGGAAATCGTTTGTTCCGTTACTGGTAGCGATGTATATGGCACATTGAAATATGAAAGTGGAGTGCACCGCGTACAACGCGTTCCTGCCACCGAGACACAAGGTCGTGTGCACACATCTGCCGCAACCGTAGCTGTATTACCCGAAGCAGAAGCTTTCGATGTAGAAATCCACGAAGGTTTGATCAAGTGGGACACTTTCCGCTCAAGTGGTGCCGGTGGACAGAATGTAAACAAAGTGGAATCGGGAGTACGTCTGCGCTATCCTTGGAAAAATCCTAATACTGGAGAAGAAGAGGAAATCCTGATTGAATGTACCGAAACACGTGACCAACCAAAGAACAAAGAACGCGCTTTGGCACGTTTGCGTACTTTCATCTACGACCGCGAGCATCAAAAGTATGCTGACGATATCGCCAACAGAAGAAAGACACTCGTGTCAACGGGTGACCGCTCTGCCAAAATTCGTACTTACAACTATCCTCAAGGTCGTATCACCGACCACCGCATTAATTACACAATCTACAACCTCTCTGCTTTCATGGATGGCAACATTCAGGATTGTATCGACCATCTGATCGTAGCAGAAAATGCGGAACGCCTCAAAGAGTCTGAACTCTAAACGAGCTATTACACCTATTATATAATTATATTAATACTCGACGCTATGCCTCTTAATCCCAACAAAGAACTCAAGCTGTATTATTCCATCAGCGAAGTGGCTCAAATGTTTGATGTAAACGAAACTCTCCTTCGTTTTTGGGAAAAAGAATTTCCTCAAATCTCGCCCAAGAAAACAGGACGAAACATTCGTCAATACCGCAAGGAAGATATCGAACAAATTCGCACCATCTACAATTTGGTCAAGGTGAGAGGACTGAAGATATCTGCCGCTCGCGAAGCTTTGAAGAAAAATAAAGAAGGTGTAGAGAAAAGCACAGAAGTCGTAGATAGACTTCGCGCACTGAAAGCAGAATTGCAAGAACTCCGCGCACAATTAGGCGAATAATAGGCCCTACATTTTTTGAACTTTTTCAAATCGTAAAGACACGTTCTTGTGGCAAAAGAAAAGACCATATACTTATGCAGCGAATGCGGCTACGAGTCACCCAAATGGGTGGGAAAATGCGTAGCTTGCGGACAATGGAATACGTTCAAGGAGATGACCATACGCAGTCACTCCTCGTCGAGAAAAGCCAACGCAGCCTTGCCCGGACACAACGGTAGCAATGCTGCGTGTCCCGTATTATTGAGCGAAGTCGAAGCAAGACAGGAAGCACGATACGACCTGCACGATGCAGAGCTAAATCGTGTGCTCGGCGGTGGACTTGTGCCAGGCTCACTCCTTCTCCTGGGCGGAGAACCTGGGATCGGAAAATCCACACTCCTGCTCCAGACCTTGCTACATCTGACCGAGCGCCGCGTGCTCTACGTTTCTGGCGAAGAAAGTGAGCAACAAATCAAACTCCGCGCCGACCGCTTGGCAGCAGGTCAAGGTATTTCGCTCCGAGAAGGCGAAGGCCCTTATCTTTTGTGTGAGACCAGACTGGAGGAAGTTTTCACTCATGCGAAGAATATCAAACCTGATTTGCTCGTCATCGATTCTGTGCAGACCATGAGTTTGGAACACGTGGAATCTTCTCCAGGTACTATCTCACAAGTCCGAGAATGTGCCGCTGCACTCTTGAAGTATGCCAAGGAGAATTCTGTTCCTGTCATTTTGATCGGACATATCACCAAGGAAGGTAGTTTGGCGGGACCAAAGGTTTTGGAGCACATCGTCGACGCCGTTCTGCAATTTGAAGGCGACCGCCACTATTTCTATCGTATTCTGCGCTGTATCAAAAACCGCTTTGGTTCGACCAGCGAACTGGGTATCTACGAAATGCGCAATGAGGGTTTGCGCCCTGTAGACAACCCCTCCGAACTCCTACTTACTCAAAACGACGAAGCTTTGAGCGGTGTAGCTATTGCAGCCGCTCTCGAAGGGATACGCCCCTTCTTGATCGAGACACAAGCCCTCGTTTCGACTGCAGCATACGGCACACCGCAACGCTCTGCCACAGGTTTCGACCTACGACGTCTCAATATGTTGCTCGCTGTACTTGAAAAGCGCGTCGGATTCAAGTTGGCACAAAAAGATGTCTTTCTCAATATCGCCGGAGGTATTCGCGTCACCGACCCAGCCATTGATTTGTCTGTCATTGCCGCCGTCTTGTCCAGCAATGTCGACACTCCTATAGACCGAGACGTATGTGTGACAGGTGAAGTCGGTCTAAGTGGAGAGATACGCCCAGTCACTCGAATCACACAACGTATTGCCGAAGCGCAGAAGTTAGGGTTCCGTCGCATGATACTACCCAAGGCATGCATGAAAGGATTGACTACAGAGAACTTCTCTATTGAACTTGTCCCTGTAGCACGAGTTGAGCATGCGCTTCGTGAACTTTTTGGATAAACTTTTTACCTTTTTGTTACTACAAAGGTACTTTCTACGCCTTCCCTTAATAATAATATGATAAAGCAAAGTACATTTCGCGTCATCCCCTCCATTGCTTACAATGAGAAAGCGCTGCGAGAATATATATGCCGAGAAATTGCCATTCCCTTCAGCAAACTTTCGGCTATCCGTATTCGCCGCCGCAGTATCGATGCGCGTCAACGCACAATATTTGTCAATCTTTCCGTAGATATTTATATCGACGAATATCCCCCACGCCTCGACTACCTGCCCATAGACTATCCCTGCGTCAAGGACTGCCCTACGGTTGTCGTAGTGGGTGCTGGTCCAGGCGGGCTCTTTGCGGCATTGCGCCTTATTGAATTAGGGTTGCGCCCTATCGTTTTGGAGCGCGGGAAAGATGTGCACAACCGCAGAAAAGACATTGCTAAAATTTCACGCGAGCATTTGGTTGATAGCGAGAGCAACTATTCCTTTGGCGAAGGCGGCGCAGGTGCTTTTTCAGATGGCAAACTCTACACGCGCTCTAAGAAGCGTGGCAATGTCGAGAAGATATTGCGCGTATTTTGTCAGCATGGCGCTTCCACAGATATACTTTGCGATGCACATCCTCATATTGGCACAGACCGATTGCCGCGTATCATCGAAGCAATGCGCAATCAAATCATCGAAGCTGGAGGCGAAGTACACTTTAATAGTCGCGTAGACGAGTTGATCATCAAGGATAAGGAAATCATAGGCACACGCACAGCAGACAGTCGCGAAATTCATGGCCCCGTCATCTTGGCTACTGGTCATTCCGCCAGAGATGTCTATAAATACCTGTATCAACAGGGCATACATATCGAAGCCAAGGGTATAGCAGTAGGCGTGAGATTGGAACACCCCTCGGCCCTGATCGATCAGATACAATATCACAATCGAGAAGGTCGTGGCAAATGGTTGCCTGCCGCTGAATATAATTTTGTCACTCAAGTGGAAGGCCGTGGCGTATACAGTTTCTGCATGTGCCCCGGCGGCACGGTTGTTCCCGCCGCCACAGATTCTGCGCAAGTCGTTGTCAACGGCATGAGCGCCAGCCACCGCTCGGGCGCATGGAGCAATTCGGGCATGGTGGTCGAGACACGTGTGGAAGATATCGACGGCGAGTTGCGTCCATTCATGCAAGAGGCGCTACAAGACGAAGACTTTGCTGCGCAATATCAAGGCATGACCAAGTCAGATCACCCTCTGTGCATGATGGCCTTTCAGGCAGCTCTCGAACGTGCCACTTGGATACAAGGGGGGCGCCGACAAGTGGCACCTGCACAACGCATGGCAGACTTTGTGAACCACCGACTCAGCGCAGACCTACCCGCGTCCAGTTATTCAGCAGGGCTCATCGCCTCTCCCCTACACTTTTGGATGCCCCGCTTTGTGGTCACTCGTTTGGCAGAAGGCTTCAAGAAATTTGGCAAGAGTAGTCGCGGATTCTTGACCAATGATGCACTGATGATTGCGGCCGAGACACGCACTTCTGCCCCTGTGCGCATCACCCGAGATCCCGCCACGTTGTGCCACACTCACTACGCAGGACTTTATCCTTGTGGCGAGGGCGCAGGCTATGCTGGCGGTATCGTATCAGCGGCTATCGATGGCGAACGCTGTGCCGAAGCCGTTGCGGAATATTTACTTTCAAACCAATCATAACCTATGGACGGCACACAATTCCTAAGCGCCTACCTCGCACACGAAGCGCAGATCAGTCGCATCTGCCAATATGCTGCCCAAGTGCACGCCGACGTCAATCAACACTATGGCGGCGACTTGCCCTATGCTTTCCACTTGAAACTGGCCGCATCATACGTCACACGTTTCGGTCATCTCGTCATCAACGATGTTGCGGAGATTCAAACGCTCTACGCAGCCATTTATTTTCACGACTCTTTGGAAGACGCACGTCTCACTTATAATGATTTGACAAAGGTCTTCCAAAAACTCAACGCCGAAGGTTGCAACATCAATGTAAAAGTAGCCACAGAAGCCGTTTATGCACTGACCAACGACAAGGGCCGCACACGTGCCGAGCGTGCCGGAGAGAAATATTACGAAGGCATCCGCCATACGCGCTTTGCACCTTTCCTGAAGATGTGCGACCGCCTGGCCAATCTGCGCTACTCTACCCTGTTTGGTATCAAAAGCCGTATGGCGGAGGTCTATGAGCGCGAGCATCCACATTTCATAGTATCTATCGGGGGCGTTCCTGCAGAAATGATTACAGAAGCTGAGCGTTATTTTACCGAAGGATTGTCGCTACCAAAGGCATAAAAATCGACAAAAAATCTTCACAGCCCTCACATTCCCCTATTGGAACTTCATAATCATGAGAAAAAAAGGGAGAAAAGGAATGCCGTAACAAAAAAAAACGTAAATTTGCAAAGGATGTAGAAAGTTATGAGCAAACAAGTCTACGAAGCGTTAAATAAGCCCGTCAACTTGTCAGTTCGCCAACTAATAAACTCATCAACCAGAAGCATATCAATTAACCTAAAATATTATATCCAATGAAACCTACACTCTTTCTCCTCGCAGCAGGAATGGGAAGCCGCTACGGTGGTTTGAAACAACTCGACACACTTGGTCCTCATGGTGAAACTATCATGGACTATTCTATCTATGACGCTATCAACGCTGGTTTCGGCAAGTTGGTATTCGTTATTCGTAAGGATTTCGAAGAAGACTTCCGTCGCATCGTGCTCTCTAAGTACCAAGACCACATCCCATGCGAATTGGTATTCCAAGCACTCGACGCTCTGCCCGAAGGCTTCACTTGCCCAGCAGACCGCACTAAGCCCTGGGGTACAAACCACGCCGTAATGATGGGTAAGGACGCTATCCAAGAACCATTTGCAGTGCTCAACTGCGACGACTTCTACGATCGCGACGCTTTCCAAGTAATGGGTAAGTGGCTCGCTAACCTTCCCGAAGGCAGCACTGGTAAGTACGCAATGGTTGGCTTCCGCGTGGGCAACACACTCTCTGAGAGTGGTACTGTGAGCCGTGGTATTTGCGAAAACGACGAAAACAACCACCTCACTAGCGTAGTAGAACGCACCAAGATCCAACGCTTCGACGGCGTAGTGAAATACCAAGATGACAACGAAGAATGGGTAGCAATCCCCGACACTACTCCAGTGTCAATGAACTTCTGGGGCTTCACACCCGACTACTTCCAACACAGCGAAGAATACTTCAAGACTTTCCTCTCTGATCCTAAGAACATGGAAAACTTGAAGAGCGAATTCTTCATCCCCCTCATGGTGGACAAACTCATCAAGGACGGCACTGCTACATGCGAAGTGCTCGACACTACTTCTAAGTGGTTCGGTGTAACTTATCCCGAAGATCGTCCCGAAGTCGTTGAAAAGTTCAAGAAGTTGGGCGAAGAAGGTGTTTATCCTGAAAAGATGTTCTAATCAGACATCCCCCTTCTAAATAATATAAGTGTGCTAAACGAAAGTTTGGCACACTTTTTTGTAGGTATGTAAAATTTGTTTTATACAGAGTTTGCTAGTATTAAAACCTGAGCAAGATGCTCACGTGAACACTTGCTCCGAAAGAAAAATTCTATGGACGGACAGGACGCACGGATAGACCACAATAGCGCTCTTCATCGGCCAATTCTACGTCACTCAATTCACCTATCACAGCCCATGAATCGAACGGACCGTCAGTGCCAAGCGAACTCGACCAATACCAACCAGTTTCACCTTCGCCTTCCAGACTGTTAAATTCGCGGGAACCGGCAGCTGGCAGGAAAATAGTATTACCATTGATATTGCTCGTCACCAGATACCCATTCACACCATTCTGGGTAGTCCAAGTCCATGTGCACTTGGTATGCAATTCTGTCAACTCGTCGTGAGTGGGCATACGCCAAGGTTTACCCCAATTCACATGGGCAGCATCATCTGAGAGATCTAATTGTGTTTTATTATCCACTATGCCATATTCACTTTCTGAACAGTATTTGGTAAAAGTTTCAGATGAAATATTATACCATTTATAATTACTCCACTCATCATCATAAGTATATTTGGGTTTTGTCTCACCCCAAGCAAAATAAGCACCATATTCCTCAGGCCTATCTGCACCGACATTACAAGTCGCCCACTTCACACTGAGGCCAAGGTCGACATAAGCATGATCGCCTTTATCTACCACCATTTCATCTTCTGCACAGGAGAACAACAAAAGAGCTGTACACAAGAAATAAAAAACTTTCTTCATAATGTAAATATTTTTAAGGTTATATCAAGTTTATTGGTCAAACTTCAAAGAGTCAACCGACCTTCATCACATCGCAAATATAGTTGTTTTTTGTAAAACTTCATGAAGTTTGAAGAAATTTCAGCCTCACTTTATAACTCATACCATTTATTTGGAGTATATAAAGTCCTTGGGACAGATTTATCCTCTCACCACTATATGCCGGTATATGGTGAAGCAAACGGCCATCTATGGTATAGATGCAGATAGGCAAACCCTGTGCTTGGCGCAGACTAACTACACCTGTTCCACTAAAGTCTATTACTGGTTTTTCTGCACGTACTTCATCTATATCTGTTGCCTCCATACCGTAAATATTCCGGAATCGTCTCCATAGCCAGTCTGCCTTGTAATCTTCGATAGCAGATGTTGGGACAAAGACATTTACTGTCAGATATTGGTCGTTTGAGAAGCTCTCCAATTCAGCCTTTGGTGGTGAAGTACTGCCCACGACCAGCGTATCCAGATACTTCATCTGCTCAAATGAACGAATTGGAATTTCCTTCACATTTTCTTCCAGATAAACACGCTTCAAGTTTGTCATATTTCGGAAAGTTTCAAATACTCTTTCGCAATTGATTGACAAATGCTCGATAGTATCACAACCTGCAAAAGCCCCATAAGCTATTTGCTTCAAACCTTTTCCAATCGAGACCGTATGGAGTTGATCACAATTGCGAAAGGCGGCGGACATAATCGTCTCGACTGCATCAGGCAGACGTATTTGGGATAAAGCGGAGCAATTATCAAATGCATACCCGTCAATATAGTGCAAAGAGTCTCCGAGTTCCACCGTGTGCAAAAGGTTGCAATTCTGAAAAGCGGCGTTGCCAATCATCCTCACACCGTCGGGAATTTTGACATATTCCAAATTATTGCAATTAGCAAACGTATTTTCGGCTACTACAGAAAGACTATCGGAAAGATTGACCGAGCGAAGTTTTTGACAATTACAGAATGCCTCTCCACCTAGATGGATTACGTTGTCACTCATCTGTACCGTCTGCAAATTTATACAATCCGAGAATGCACCAGCACCAATGGTTTTCACAGCATGGGGTATCTGTATCGCACAAAGGTTTCGATTACCAGCGAAGGACTTGTTACCTATACTAACAAGCGCCCTACTCAAGCCTACAGACGTCATATTACGACAGGACAAAAAGGCGTTGCTACCGATTTCTGTCACATTGTCTCCAAGGGTAATAGCCTCGAGCGTATCACAATAAGCAAAGGCATAATCTTTGATTTGCTTCAACGATTGGGGCAGCTTCACAGTCTGTAGATTGACACATTTCATGAATGCAGCGCTACCGATAGTTTCCATTTTATCTCCCAGCGAAGCCATGCTCAAAGCGGTGCAACCCTCAAAGGCTGATGCACCCAGATGCTGCACATTGCTGGGCAGATTCACCTCTATCAGATTGGAGCAACTGCGAAATGCGCCATCGCCTATTTCCTGTAAAGATACGCTCCAAGAAATCGCACTCAAACCGTCACAGCCTTCAAAAGCCATTGCCCCAATACGCACTACGCCGTCAGGAAGGCTAAGTGCTGTAATGCCACGACAACCACGAAAAGCAGAAGACTCAATTTCCACCAACCCCTGTCCCAAGGAGAGCGCGCCCAATGCCGTGCACCCTTCGAAAGCAGACACACCGATGCGCTCTAACCCATCAGGAAGGTCTAGTATCGTCAAGGTGTTGCAATCAGAGAAAGCGGCTGCGTCGATGGCCTTAAGAGATTTGCCCCAGGATATTGTAGCAAGCGCACTACATCCACGAAAAGCCCGACTTGCTATATATTCTATGGAATCAGGGAGACGGAGTTCGGTCAAACGTTTGCAGTTGTAGAAGGTTTCTGTCCCTATATATTCCAGTGACTGTCCAAAGGACAATGACATCAAATCATAGCAACCTCGGAAGGCGAAGTCGCCTATCCGCTTGACCGAATCTGGAACGACCAAATCTATCAATCCTTTACAATCACGGAAAGCGCCATCGCCGATTTCCTTCAGCGATTTACCAAAAGTGACAGTCATCACAGCGACACAACCATCGAAGGCATCTGCTCCAATATATTCCACTGCATCGGGGAAGCGAAGGTCCATCAGACGTCTACAACCACGGAAAGCAGACGCGCCAATATGCGTCAATGACGGATTGAAAGCGACTGAAGTCAACGACTCGCAACCCTCAAACGCTGCACTGCCCAGACGTTTCACATTTTCGGGCAGGTTTAATTCCTTCAGGTGTATGCAACGATAAAAAGCGGAATCACCGAGTTCTTGCAAAGATTTGCCTAAGGTCAGCGATGCCAAGTCCACACACCCCTCGAAAGCGCAAGCATCGATCATCTCGACAGCGTCGGGGATGCTTAGCGTAGTCAATCCGCGGCAGTCACGAAAGGCAGATTTTCCAATCGACCGAATTGTTGCGGGCAATTGGGTCGTAGCACATCCCAAGAGCAACTGATCCGTATCAGAATCTATCAAGGCATTGCACGAATCGCGCGAATCAAAATGCTCATTATCGGGATCAACTGTGATAGTTTGCAATTGTGACAATCCCTGCAATGTGGTAACATCTATGTACTCCACTTTGGGGCCGAGATAGATACTTTTCAGGTTACCCCGCATATTGCCGAGCCCCGACAGACTATCGGCATACACATTCAACGTATTGATATTATCGCAACCATCAAAAGCATCGTCGGCCATCAAAACGGGTTGATGAGCCAAACTCAACACTGACAGCCCTTTGCTATTTTGGAAAGCCTTTGCGCCTACTTCATTCTTGCCCAACACCACTTCTGTCAATGCCTGGCAACCATTGAAAGCGCGCTCTGCCATTTGCACACAAGTTGCAGAGAAATCTAGTTTTGACAAGTTAATACACATACCAAAAGCACTCACTCCGATACGCTGCAATGCTGGAGAGAATGTCAAGTTTTTCAGGTTCGTGCAATTCAGGAAGGCGTAGTCATCGACCATCTTGACGTGTTCGCCCAGCACCAGCGTCTCTATTTGACGCATCGTGGTGAACCACCCTTCGGGAATCACTTCGCAGTCTATATGCAACGTCAACAAACGCCGACAATTTTTGAAAGCATCGTAGCCTACATTCACTACTCCTCTGCCCAAAGTGAGCTTTGAAAGATATTCGCAACCATCAAAAGCTGACTCGCCAATATTTTCCACAGTATTGGGCACTTCAACCTGTGTCAGACTCTCTTGGTTTGAAAAGGCCCTATCTGTAATTCCAACGACGGTGTAGGTTTGGCCATCGTGAGTCACTGTCTCGGGAATGCACACCACACTCCCATACTCGTTGGCATAGGACTTATCCGTCGCCCCCTTGAAGGTCACTTCCACGGTCTTGTCTGCCTTGCTCTTCACTTGATAAAAGATGTGATTCACCTCGAAATCGTGAGCGAAAACCGAGGTGGCAAACGACGCAAGCAGAACTAAACTAAAAAAGACACGGCGTTTCATAGATATATAGATTTAATGTTCAAATTTCACTATACAATGCATCCATAGATTATATAGTTGCAAATTTATAATTAATTTATAATTATGTAAGAAAAAAATAGCTGAATAAAAAAAGAAAAAAATAATTCATCGGAAAAGCACATAAAATGGTCGAAATTCGAGCTTAATAGAAGTCTATCAGACCTCCTCAAAAAAACATTAGACCTTTTTTTAACGAGACGTCGCGAAATTTAAAAAAGGTTAGACCTTTTTTTCACGGGGCGTCGCAGAGTTTTTTTCGCACTATATCGAAGGGTATAGATGTTAAGCCAACAAAAAAAGGGCCTACTCCAATAGCGGAGTAAGCCCTCGGTATTTACTATTTTGTCGTATCAATAAAGCACTTTGTGAGACTGCTGACCCGACGAGTCACTGCATCTGACGATGTATACGCCATGGGGGAGATGACTGCAATCGATGCGTACCACCTCGGACTCGTCTGCTGCACACTGGCGTTGCATCAGCATCTTGCCCGTCAGATCGTACAAGCCGATGGTCACTTCGCCCTGCACACCTGTCACGACCAGCGTAGTGCGCTGAGCGTAGACTTTGCGCTTAGACGCCAATTGTGAGATGCCCGTCTCTACAGGTACACTCAGCACAAAGGGGCAGTCCCACGAGGTGTAGGGTTCGTAGCGATAGGTGACGTTGGCATTTAGGTCCACCTGACCACTTTCAGGGAGAGGTTCGCTCAGCACTACGGAGAACGTACGCGAGACGGTCTGTCCTGGCATCAAGGCGTTGATTCCGACGGATGCGGACTGCACACTGACACAAGGAGAAGCCGAGGTCAACTGCACCGTGCTGCGCGATAGGTGTTCGTAGCGGCCGTTGTTGACAAAAGTGATTTCCACTTGATTCTCGCCCAGCTGCAGTACACGTGGCGACACGCTGAGGATGGCTACGCTATAGTCCGCCTGAGCCGTACGAACCGAAACGGGGGCAGAGCGTTCGTAGATGCGATCGCCGCGAACGGCTGCTACGGCATAGGCGTACGGGGTGTCTGATTGCAGATTGTGGTCGGTATAGGAGGTGGCGGAAACGGCTTCGGCGACAAGCACTCCGTCGCGGTAGACATTGTAACCCTTGGCCTCATTCACGGCATCCCAAGTGAGCTGCACGCTGGTCTCGCTCAGTGCTTTCGCCACCAGATTGGCGGGCGCGGGCAGCGGAGAGGAATTGACGGTGACGTCGAAATAGCTGTAGTTGTCGTACACAAAGCGATCGGACACATCGATAATGTCGGTGAACTGTGCATCGTCAACGTGCAGGACGTAGAGGTCGTAGCCATTGTTGAAGTCGCGCCATTGGTCGGGTGTGAAGAAATGGCGAATGGCTACATAGACGTCGCGACCGGCATAGGCACTCAGGTCCACGCTATAGGTGATCCAGTCTGTACCATCCTCGCGCTGAATGCTCCACTCCTGGATCGTGGTGAAATCGTCTGCCGATTTGTTACCTTTCTCAGATATCGCCACGCCAAAGTGTTCGCCATAGAAATAGGCAGAATGCACACGCGCCTTGAACGTAAACTTGCTGTCGGCGGTGATACGCACACGGGGCGACACGAGGTAGTTGTCTACGGGCACTTCGTACTCGATCATCGAACCTTGGCAATAGGCTTCGCTCATCATCTGACCTCGACCCGACGCAGCAAGACCTGCAGACTCGACACGGTGCTTCACGGCCAATGACGAGTGCCACCAGGCATGGTCGCGACCATCGGGGCTGGCGTCGAAGGTGGTCCAGCCATTGAAACCATCGTCTGCGTAGCCCATCACCTCTATACCTGTCTCGAATTCGTACATCCTGGAGCGCACATCCGTATAGTTGTTGGGCGTAGCATAGATATCAAACGCTATCTTTTCGCCATCAGGAATACTTGGACTCACCTCGAAGGCAAAGGTCACTTCGGCAGTTTCGCCTGGCCCGAGGATAGGTGCTACAGCCTCGGACACGTGCCACGTGATATAAGAAGATTTTGACTGAAGGACTACCCTAGATTCGCCCAACGTAGGCACCGTCCCCGCATTGGTCAGGGTGATTTTCATCTCATGGCGTTTGCCCGCATCCAAAGCAGAGGGAGCACCAGAATGATAGATCAGGCGAGGTTCGCCCTCAACACTCAGTTGCACATGGTCCGTCCAAACGGCGCCATTGTCCTCCGTCTGAATTTGGAAATAGGCAATATGTGGCATCGGCGTAGCGTCTGCGATATTTGCAACGAAAGATACGATGGCAGAAGTATTGGTCTGCAGTTCACCAAGCGTAGTCTCGCCATCGATGATAGTAATATAGGGATCGTTTGTAGTCAGTTTTACCCTTGCATTGCTTGAGGTAGCCACTTTGCCGTAATTAGCCATTTCAAATTGCAAAGCGACATTTTCGCCACGGTTCACCTGCGGCGTAACGACACGTGCCATACGCACATAGGGTGTAGTGCTTGCTGCCCCCACGGCATTGATAGCTGCCAAAGCATCCACACGGCCCGAACCCGTCAAATTGTTCTTTTTGTCCGACAAGTGCTTTGCAGTCTCTTCTAACGTTTGACAAATCTGCGCAGGAGTCAATTGCTCATTTTTTTCCAATAGCAAAGCGATAATTCCTGCCACGCAGGGAGTAGCCTGTGAGGTGCCCGAATAAATCTTGTACTTATCATTCTCGTCATAACGAGATGAATAAATGAAATCGCCAGGTGCGCAAACATCGGGACGTATCAGTCCGCCCATGCCATCCGCATAGGGATAGTCGCCCCACTGGGTGTCTTGCCAAGTGACCGGCCCCTGTGAAGAGAAGGTAGAATATTCGTCAACAGAATTGACCGAACCGACACAAATCACACTGGACTTGCCACCCGATACGCCCTGCATATCCGGCGAAAAGTAAGGCGGTGGACAAGCTGCTGGGATGTCGACATTATCAGGCACGCCGATGCTGCTACCATCATTGCCCGCAGCAGCACAAACAACTATGCCCAAATCCAGGGCGCTTTCGAAAGTTCGGCGCAAGGCTTCCTTGGCAGCCACACCAATTTGCGAAGTCTTAAAACCAGAAGATATACTCAGCACAGAGGCACCGTGTTCGATAGCAAACTCTACACCTTTGATCATATTCGCAGGGCTCCCCCCACCAGTTCTGCCGATGATTTTCACCGTCATTAGAGTAGCATCTGGCGCAACGCCGGTGATATTGCCAGCCACACCCTTGCCACACACGATACCCGCACAGTGGGTGCCGTGTCCGTATTCGTCGCGAATATCCGAATTGCCCTGTGCATCCTTTACAGTAAAATTCCAACCATGGATCATATCATCCTTCTCACCGTCTCCATCTGTGTCGGCATAACCCACCCACAGATTGTCCTTCAGGTCAACATGCTCTGGATTTGTTCCCGAATCCAGCACCGCAACGATGACATTTTTCCCAGTATATCCGAGCTTCCACACCTCGTTGGCTTTGACTTGCAACACATGCGGCGCAGCGCTCTTATTCACATAAGGCTGATCAATATTTTCTCCCACAGCATTTGCAATCTGAAACTCTTGGTCCAATCCAATGCTCACCACCTCTGGCAAAACAGACAGAGCCCTTATCACCTCTGGTGTAGCCTTGCAATTGATCATATTTGCCATCCACAAAGATGCCGTATCTGTCACTTGCCCTCTTTGGACAAACTCGCCCAACATGGCTGAAACACTTATCTGCATTTGCTTTGCCTTTTTCTTTTGAGCTGCCACTTTTACAGAGCGATCTGACTGGAGCAAAGCGACAGATGGGGACGATTTGCGACCATCATTTACTGGTTGCAACAAGATATTTATCCCGATTAGTCCTTCTGTCTGCGTCATCATGGTCTGCAATGGTTGCTCTATGACATTTATGCTCTGCGCAGAAATAAATTCAAGATTCAAAAGACTCAGAAAGCAAAGAAAGAATATTTTTTTCATTCGGAAATTCTTCATTTTATATACTAATCTCATTTCTTTACATTATTTTTGCAAAGTTAGAAAAATCATCCACACAGTTTCACCTTATCACATATAATTATGAAAAAGTTTCTGATATTATTGCTCCTTGCATGCAGTTACAGCCTTTATAGCGGAGCTCAGTCCACAAGCATTGAAGCAGAACAAACCAAACGAGTACTTGCCAATGATTACCTCAGCAATGATGGTGTGCTACGTTTCTACCGTCTTGCTCTACCCGTAACAAATACTTGCTTTAACCAAAACTTTTACGGAAATGCTGATGCAGTAAAAGACTTTTGGCAAGAGGCAGAAACCTTCGTCAATCAACTATACATCCCATTGGGTATTTGCTTTGACGTTGTCGAAGATGAGAAACTGATTGTGCGCACAAACAACTCTATTGACCAAAATGTGTTCAATGCCGCTGGACTTGGTACTGACTTATTGAACGAAATCATTCCTGCAAACGCTTATGACGTAGGATTGTGGATTGCCATTGCTGCAGATTTTGACAACAGTGGGGTAAGTGTCTTGGAGGGGGCTTATAATGTAAGAACAAAAGCAAATGGTTATTCAGAAAACAACGTTATCACAGTGGCACATGAATTAGGCCATCTGTTTGGCGCACCACATACACACGATGAAGGTTCTGCCACAGAACCCGGGCTGGGACAAAGTGTAATGGGATACGGCACGCCCAAAGATTTCTTCTCCTTAGCAAGCATGAAATTTATTGCAGACTGCATGAAATCCAAAAATGCGTCATACTATGCAGACAAAGATCGCACCAAATTGATAGGCAACAATGCTGGTGGGAACTATGTGTATGGTGTGAAGGTCGCAGGGAATAATTCCCCCCAATTTGTTTCTGGTAAAATGAAAGAAAAATACCAAATCCCTCAAGGTGCATGCTTTTCTATTGATATCTCTGCGACAGACGTAGACAATGATCGTATCACCTATACCTTTCAACAATATGAAGATGGCGCTGCACTTCCTGCATTTGCACCCTCAGACAATCCTTTAATTGACTACCGTCCACGCTACGTTCTTTTTCCCGGCGATGATTATTTCTATCCGGATGACAACTGTATCACTACACTTACTGCAGGCACCTATCGCTTTGCTGCATCTGCAAATGACTTACCCAAACCACACGATATGACCTTGCAAGGGATGACAACTTCGCCATTCCGCTCTCAATATACCATCTACAAAACTGCAGTTGAAATAGTCGGGGGCACACCATTTACGGCCTCTCTAACACCTAGTAAAGATCATTATAGAGCAGGCGAAAAGGTTACGGTAAATTGGGGAGTCAACACATCGTATTTCAACAGCAATAGCAAACTGCGCATCACTTTATCCGATGATTTCGGCGAGACGTTCAAATATGTATTGGCCGAGAATGTTCCAGCACTAAATGGCAAGTATGAAATAACACTGCCAAATATTAGTTTTGAAAAAATCAGCAAAACTTTCTATTTTGATAGTTACGACGTCAATCCAGGCATCATACGTATCGAGGAAATGCAGGGCAATGCCTACACGCTGACCTGCTATTCGCCAGAAGGTTTTGGTGCTGCTGGGGGATTTACCATGAGCGGAGGAACTCCAACAAATATCACACCAACAACTTCCACACCCCCATCCCCTATCTATGATTTAAGTGGAAAAATAGTACGCCGAAGTGCAACAGATCTAAACAATCTTGCTCCTGGCGTCTATATCTATAAAGGCAAAACTGTGATTGTTGATTAAGCAAAGCACAAAAAAGGAATCGACCGAATCGAAAGTATATTATCATCGATTCGGTCGATTTTGATTTCAGCCAATCAACGTTGTTAGTCTTCTATCGCTACCGTGCAGCATGTTTTGCTGAGCGGATTGAGTAGCCTACTGCGGTAGGCACCCGCTCCGCAAAACACGCCGAGTGTACACGCGGCTGCGCCTCTTGGAGTTTTTCCTTTGCCCGTTGGGGTAAAGAGTAAATTCTAAGGGCAGACTGGCCGCACGGATAGACCGTAGCCGCGGCGGCTGCCGTACCAATCCACACTGCTCGAATTGAAGTGCACACACCTCGCGCCGTACGAGTAGCCCGAGTCGAGCGAACTCGACCAGTAGTAGCCGTACGAACCAGCGAGGTACAGACTGCTACCGTTGCGGTAGCCAGCAGCCGGCAGAAATATACTACGACCATTTATTTTGCTAGTGATCTTATATCCTTTCACACCATTCTGTGTAGTCCAAGTCCAGGTACACTTTGTGTGCAACTCCCTCAATTCGTCATGCGTGGGCATACGCCAAGCGCCACCCCAATTCGCACGAGCAGCATCATCGGAGAGTTCTAATTGCGCCTTATTGTTCACTATGCCATAACGGCGACTGTAATAGTATTTTGTTGGTTCATTATAAAATCCTCTGCACCATTTATACGTACTCCAATTATAGGTTGATTTAGGACTTTTTTCTCCCCAAGCGAAGTAATCACCATAGTCCTCGGGCTTGGATGCACCAACATTACAAGTCGCCCACTTCACACTTAGTCCAAGGTCGACGTATACATGACCCGACTCTATGCAATCGTTCATTGGGGTAGGGCATCCCACCGTTCTGCCATAGTCGCTCACAGCGCCATTGATGGCATCCACCTCTGTTAGTTTACCTTTTTTCAGGTCTTGTAACATACTCGCCTTGAGCTTGGCATGCTTGCGTATGGCAATGGGGATGATGAAGTACGAAAAGGCTTTTTTGATGCAATTCTTGTAGTCGAGCAATTTGATGATGTCCTTGCCATCATTCAATGTATCATTTTTATGATTCACAGGCGTGTTTACACTTTGTTCTGAAATGAACCTATGATTTTTTTCTGACATTGTAATAAAATCATACAATTCACGCCCATTCTGGAATCTATTTTTCTCCTTCTTTTCCAAACATTTGAGGATAAGTGTCTCCAACCAATCTGGATAATCCTTCTCGTAGGTTTGACTGGGATGTGCTTTCTCAAATGCTTCTTTACGATAAGTATAGATAGCAGGAGGTCTTTCATTTATATGAGCATTGTATAATTGGTGCTCAGCCTCAAATGAATTCTGATTTTGCGAATCAATCATGAATGGTGGACGACCA
>JAGKTZ010000101.1 GCA_021153165.1 Prevotellaceae bacterium | reverse complement strand
GATGCTCAATTTTGTTCCTGAAAATTTTGAAACACTCAAACATACTGTGTTTATCGGGGGACTCTCCATGTCTTATCCTGCAATTTGACCCATAGGTCTCTATTGAGGTTATCATGATAATCGGACTATAGAGTTCTATTCTAATTGATATAGAGAATATATAAAAAAACAACAAGGTGTGTCAAGTTCATTTATGACACACCTTGTTTTATTATATTGAGATTACTTCTTATCTTACGATTGTAGCATCTCTATCTGGGCTTACGCTGACTATTGCAATAGGTGTTTCGAGTGCCTTTTCCAAGTAATCAATGTATGCCTTGAATGCTGCGGGGAATTTACTTTCATTGCGCAATTCGCTCAATGGTGTCTTCCAGCCTGGCAATTCTTCATATACAGGATTCCAGCCTTCTGTGTCGTAAGGCATTTCTGTCACAGTCTCGCCATCTTTTTCGTAAGCTACGCAAACTTTGA
This sequence comes from Prevotellaceae bacterium, assembly GCA_021153165.1. Classification (GTDB taxonomy): domain Bacteria; phylum Bacteroidota; class Bacteroidia; order Bacteroidales; family Bacteroidaceae; genus Alloprevotella. The sequence goes on along the minus strand of JAGKTZ010000101.1, from coordinate 2,813 downwards.
TGGTGTCAAAGCCATCGAGCACGTCGCTCTTCATCATCACCAAGTCTGTCACACCATTGATCATAATAGCGTACTTCAATGCCACCAAGTCTACCCATCCGCAACGGCGATCGCGACCTGTCACCGCACCAAACTCCTTACCGATGCGGCGGATTTCCTCTCCTGTCTCGTCGAACAATTCTACTGGGAAAGGACCAGAACCTACGCGTGTGCTGTAGGCCTTGAAGATACCAAAGATGCGACCGATTGTGTTAGGCGCTACGCCCAAACCTGTACATACGCCGCCGCTTGTGGTTGACGAAGAAGATACGAAAGGATATGTACCATGATCAATGTCCAACAAAGAACCTTGTGCGCCTTCAGCCAAGACTTTTTTGCCTTCCTTCAGGTAGCGGTTGATTTCGTGTTCGGTGTCTACCAAGTGGAACCTCTTCATATATTCCACACCTTCCATCCACACCTTTTCTTCTTCAGTAATATCGTAGTCTGTGAAGTGGAGATCCTTCAGGATTTGTTCATGGCGTGCCTTGAGTGCTGCATATTTTGCATCAAAGTCGTTCAAGATATCACCCACGCGCAATCCGATGCGAGCCGCCTTATCGCTGTAAGTAGGGCCAATACCCTTGCCTGTAGTACCGACCTTAGCCTTACCCTTAGCCGCTTCGTAAGCGCGGTCGAGCACGCGGTGCGTAGGCAGGATCAGGTGCGCACGTCTACTGATGTGCAAGCGATCGGTCAATTGGTAACCTGCATTTTCCACTTCCTTAGCTTCCAGCATAAAGAGGTCTGGTGCAATCACACAGCCATTACCGATGATATTGAGTTTACCTTCGTCGAAGATACCCGAGGGGATAGAGCGAAGCACAAACTTCTTACCATCGAAGATAATAGTGTGACCTGCGTTGGGGCCGCCTGCAAAGCGTGCTACCACATCATATTGTGGTGTAAAGTAATCTACAACTTTTCCTTTGCCTTCATCGCCAAATACGATACCGAGCAAGGCGTCTACTTTTCCTGTTGCCATTGTATTTTGATTATCTATATATTTTCTTTTCTGTGAAAAGGTCTCGTGCTACCGAGTCCATTCTTTCTGCGAGTACAAAGATACAACAAAGAATTGAAAGAAAGGCTATACGACAAAAGAAATCGCCTCACAGTTTTTATTGTAAGGCGATTCTATATAATCCGACATTCAAATTCTTCTGTTCTGGGCATCTCCTTCAAAGGGCAACACTGAGATACATTTTTTGCAGAGTTTAAATACACTTGGCATCGTTGAAATACACTTTCCCCCTCTGGTTTCGATGTTAGAAAACAAAGGAAAATGCCCTCTGGTCTCCCAGAAGGCATTCCATCAATTATCAACCTAAATTCTTTGAGTCGGGAATTACTTTTTTCCAAAGTATCTGTGGAAGAGACCTTCGAATCCCTTGCCGTGACGAGCTTCGTCGCGAGCCATTTCGTGTACTGTATCGTGGATAGCGTCGAGGTTGAGTTCCTTAGCACGCTTAGCGATGCGGAACTTGTCTTCGCAAGCGCCAGATTCAGCATTCATACGCTTTTCAAGGTTAGTCTTGGTATCCCAAACCACATCGCCCAGGAGTTCAGCAAACTTAGAAGCGTGTTCTGCTTCTTCCCAAGCATAGCGCTTGAAAGCTTCTGCGATTTCGGGATAACCTTCACGATCTGCCTGACGGCTCATAGCGAGATACATACCTACTTCGGTGCATTCGCCCATAAAGTGATTGTTCAGGTCCTTTATCATTTCATCGTCGCAACCTTTTGCAACGCCTAATTCATGTTCAGCTACAAATTGCAAACCAGCAGTTTCATCCATTTCCTTAAACTTAGAAGCGGGTACCTTACAAAGTGGGCACTTTTCAGGTGCTTCAGTTCCTTCATGTACATAACCACATACTGTGCAGATAAATTTCTTGTTCATAATAGTTTCAGATTAAATGTTATACGTTTTTTGATTATTATTCTCGATTGTTAGTTTTTGTGTACTTATTTATTCTTTTTCTGCAGACACTTTGGACAGATCCCCCTCAGATAAACCGAGGTCGTGTCGAGTTGAAAGTTTTCGGGTAGTGCAGTAGCCTGCTTCACCATTTCTTCGTTTTCAGCGATATCGTATATCTCGCCACATTCAGCACAGAGGAAGTGTGCGTGAGGCTCGACGTCGGCATCAAAATTGGTCATCTTTTCATTGATCGTCAGGACCTGTGCTGCTCCACTTTCCACGAAGAGTTTCAAGGTGTTGTAGACAGTCGTTTTCGACAGGGTCGGCATCCGTCCCACCAATGCTGCATGAATCGCCTCGACTGTAGGATGCACGGGGTTGGCTATCAGATATTCCATCACCGCCATGCGCTGGGGAGAGGGCTTGATGCCGTGCTCGGTCAAATATGTGTAGGCGTCCTTCTGCATAATTTCAAATTTGTAATCATTTCATTTTTGATTTCAATGCAAAAGTATGATTTTGTTTTTTATCCTCCAAATTTTTCCATCACTTTTTTTGAAAAAAAATTCACTTTTTCTTTTACAGCAGATGCAACAGTAGACCAAAATAGCATATATATCATTTATTTTCAGAGCAGTAACACATTTATTTGAAAATCATCAAATCCTGCAAAAAAATGCGAAAAATTTTGACAAAAGGGGCAAAAAGGCAAAAATCGGGATTTGGATTACGCGAAAATTTATTGTAAATTTGTATAACCCATTAAATGCTCATCCACTTCTTTTGCTGCATCACGACCTTCACGAATGGCCCATACAACCAAAGACTGTCCTCTGTGCATATCTCCTGC
>JAGKTZ010000063.1 GCA_021153165.1 Prevotellaceae bacterium | reverse complement strand
CCCGTGTCTTTTGTAAGAACGGCAAACACCTTGTCTGCAAGATTGCTGTAAAGCGCAATAGCCTTGAGCTTAGCCCAATGTGTTACCTCGTGTCCTGTGGTGTTGATGATGGTATCTGTGGTTAAGAATCCGTAAACATCCTCTATACCTGCCTCTATGTCAATGTATATTGTGTTACCGCTTCTCTTGTACTTACCCTCGAATTCTCTCTCTATACCATTGGAGACAAACTTGAGATTAAGTCCCATTCCCTTTGCAAATCCCTTTACAAAAGTTATGGCAGCTTTCTGCTTGGATGTAAGACTATTCCAATTAACCTTACCTGCCGTACCCTTGTTGTCATGGTCAATGATGGAGTCATCAATATTTGCCTTGTATGTAAGCTTGCCCTTTCGTGCATCAACGAGCTTGTCGATAGCCTTCTGCTGTGCAAGTCTCGGAGCAACAACAGAAGCACCATATATCTTTGCGATCTGTGCAGGAGTAAGTCCTGCGTTGTTTTTAAGAAGAACGTCCTGTGTGTTTTTACCACCGGCATTTTCTCTCGCAAAATCATTGACAGTTGTAAATGCCTTTGCATATTCGTCAAGAGGCATCTTTCCGTCATAGGTGTCAATGAAGAGCTGCTTGTCGGATTCGTTAATACCTTCGGCATACTCCATAAGCTCTGCGTTGCTGCTGTTTTCTCCTGCTCTCGCCTTGAGTCTCAGTTCCTCTGTCAGAGCATCACTTCTGATATTGCCGGGAGATGCCTTGGTAAATTCATCCTTTGCAAGAACAAGATCGGAAATAAATTCACGTGCTACCTCGCTACCATACTCGCTGTTTTCAATGAGAGCATTTTCCGCAGAAGTAAGCTTGTGTCCCATAGCTCTCTTGGAGATAGCCTCTGCAATCTTGTCAATGTTCTCAATTTCGCCAAGCTCCGTGAGTCTCTCCTTAACTTCGTTTGCGGTCTCCGTCATCTCTTCCTTTGCAATAAGATCAGACAGCTTTGATATCTCTTTGTCGGAAAGCTTCTTGCCACCGATGAGCTTTGCTCTGTATTCCTTTGCAAGCTTGTAGCTCTCGGAGTCTTTGTCTCCTTCAAGTCCGCTCTGAATGAGAGCCTTGACGGAGTCTTTGTCCTTGTATGCATCCTTGACATCGGAGCTGAAGTCTGATACCTTTGTGCCTTCGATATACGCATCAAGGTCCTGAAGAATTCTCTCAGCTTTCGCTTTCTGTTCAGGAGTAGAGTCTTTATCAATATTATAGTATCCTATGCGTTGGAATTGCAAGTAAGTATATTGTGGTAGTGTAGCGACCCATTCTTCAATGAATGCGTTCTTATTTACCTTCAAAGAGTCAGGATTAATAAATGGTCGCATTGCTTCTATGCCACGTACACCATTTTCCTTTTCATATTGCTTAATAGCATCTCGAGGATTTTCGCAGATCCAAAGACAACTATAGTCACGTACTTCGCAAGGTACACAATGATTAGTGCTAACCCAATGGAGTGTCTTTCCCTTAATCTTACGATCTGCACCTGGCATTCCGCTCCTTGTTTCCGGGTCGTATGTAGCATGAATGCATACGATGCGACCTTCTGCATCTTTTTCGATACATTTACTTGGATCTTCATCACACTTGATTATGTAGGCATTCTTCAATCTCACCTCTTTACCAGGACCAAGTCGCATAAATTTCTTGCCACCATCTTCCATAAAATCATCACGTTCGATATAGAGTTCACGACTGAAACGGATGATATGTGTGTCAGAATTTTCATCCTCTGGATTATTTATGGCTTTCATTTCTTCAACTTTTCCTTCTGGATAGTTGTCAATAATGAGTTTGACTGGATCAACTACTGCACTTACACGGAGCGCCCTTTGATTCAAATCTTCACGACACGCAGCTTCCAACAGTTTGATGTCATTTAGTGCATCAAATGTGGTGTAACCAATCTTGTCGATAAAATTGAGTATTGCCTGTGGGCTATATCCACGACGACGTATTCCACAGAGTGTTGGCATCCGAGGATCGTCCCATCCGCTTACCACACCCTCTGTGGTCAGAGTGAGCAGGTTGCGCTTAGACATTAAGGTGTAGTTAAGATTAAGTTTATTGAACTCAAATTGTCGAGGGCGATTGTCGTTGATATCACCTTCATCTCCTCTCCATTCCTTAATCCAAGTAACGAAGAGATCGTATAAATCTCTATGTGGCACAAATTCAAGTGTACATATAGAGTGTGTGACACCTTCTAAATAGTCACTTTGTCCATGCGTAAAGTCATACATAGGATATGCATTCCACTTTGTACCTGTGCGCCAATGCGGAAGATTAAGTACACGATACATGATTGGGTCACGGAAGTGCATATTAGGACTTGCCATATCAATTTTGGCTCGCAAAATCATCTTTCCTGGTTCGACGTTACCACTATTCATCTCGCGGAAAAGGTTGAGACTTTCTTCAGCTGGACGATTTCTATAGGGACTATTTATACCTGGCTCTGTGGGTGTACCCTTTTGGGCTGCAATTTCTTCAGAAGTCTGCTCATCAACATAAGCTTTGTTGTTGAGTATACACCATTCAGCAAAATCCCATAAGTCTTGAAAATAATCACTTGCATAGCAGACGCCTGCCCAGTTATATCCTAACCACTGAATATCTTCTTCAATGGCACGAACATATTCCAAATCTTCCTTCTGTGGATTTGTGTCGTCCATGCGAAGATAGCACTGTCCACCAAATTTTTCAGCTATTCCGAAATCTATTGCGATAGCCTTAGCATGGCCGATATGGAGGTATCCATTGGGTTCTGGCGGAAAGCGAGTTTGCAATCTTCCACCATTCTTGCCTTCTGATAGGTCGTTTTGAACTATTTTTTCTATGAAGTTCAATGACTTCTTTTCTTGAGTTTCAAGTTTTGCGTTGCAGTCCATTATATAGTGTTTATTAATTTCTTCTATTAGTTAGCCATTTCAGAGATGAATTTGATGCGTACGAGTCTTATCTCCTCTTCGCTGTAATCATTGCCAAGTTCTTCTATAGCAGCTTCAAGGTCATCTGTTTCAGATTCCTTTAAATATAGATAGATATCGTTGATGTGTTCATCTTCCATTACCTCTTCAATGAAATAGTCGATATTCAACTTAGTACCTGAATATACAATAGCTTCAATTTCATCAAGTAGTTCTTCAAATTCTATACCTTTTGACACAGCAATATCATCAAGTGCCACCTTACGGTCTATACTTTGAATAATACTAACTTTGATTTTAGACTTATTAGCAACGGTACGTATGCGTAGGTCTTCAGGACGTTCTACATCGTTTTCTTCACAGTGACGCTTGATTAATTGACAGAATGCTTCACCATAGCGTTTTGCCTTTCCTGCTCCAACACCAGGAATATTTTGCAGTTCGTCAATAGTCTGAGGATAGATTGTAGCCATTGCCTCGAGCGAGGGGTCTTGGAAGATGACATATGGTGGCACATCCAACTCTTTGCTCATTCGTTTTCTCAAATCTTTGAGCATCTGATACAACGCAGGATCTACTGCACAAGCAGCACCGCTTTGCATGGGTTCCATCTCTTCAATATCATCAAAATCTTTATTTTCGACAATCATGAAGCTTACAGGCTTTTTCAAGAAAGAATGCCCTTCTTTTGTAACTTTCAAGACTCCATAGTTCTCTACGTCCTTGTAGAGATAACCAGCAATCAGCGCCTGTGCAATAACTGCAAACCATACTTTATCATCAACTTCGTCACCACAACCAAACAAATCAATATCATCATGATGATGAGACATTATCTCTTCAGTTTCACGTCCAATGATGATGTTTTTGATATAGTCGTCTTTAAATTTTTCCTTTGTTGCAAGTATCACTTGGATCACTTTGCATAAATGTTCTTTTGCTTCCACTTGTTTTTTGGGGTTACGGCAATTGTCACAATTGCCACAGTTTTCATATTTATAATATTCACCAAAATAATGAAGGAGTAGTTTCCTTCTACACACAGAAGACTCAGCATAAGCTGCTGTTTCTTTAAGTAATTGTCTACCGATATCCTGTTCTGCGACAGGTTTGCCTTCCATAAATTTTTCAAGTTTTTGAAGGTCTTTTGAGTTGTAATACGTAATACAAGCTCCCTCGCCGCCGTCTCGTCCAGCTCTTCCAGTCTCTTGGTAATAACCTTCCAGACTTTTGGGGATATCATAGTGAATAACAAATCTCACGTCTGGTTTATCTATGCCCATTCCAAAAGCTATTGTAGCCACGATTACATCTATTTTTTCCATGATGAAATCGTCTTGGGTTTTGGTTCGCGAAGCTGCATCCATGCCAGCATGATAAGCCTCTGCTTTTATATTATTCGTTTGTAAGACTTTTGTTAATTCTTCTACTCTTTTCCTGCTTAAGCAATAGATAATACCACTTTTGCCAGAATTTTGGAGTATATACTTAATGATATCTTTGTCTACATTTTCAGTCTTTGGCTTTACCTCATAATATAAATTCGAACGATTGAATGAACTCTTAAACTCAACTGCATCTGCAATGCCAAGATTTTTCTTAATATCTGTTCGCACTTTATCTGTTGCCGTAGCTGTAAGTGCAATTACAGGTGCTTCACCAATTTGACTTATAATAGGTCGAATTTTGCGATATTCCGGTCTAAAGTCATGTCCCCATTCCGAAATACAATGTGCTTCATCGACAGCGTAAAATGAAATTTTAATACTTCTTAAAAATTCTACATTCTCTTCTTTTGTTAAAGATTCAGGAGCAACATAAAGAAGCTTTGTTCTTCCAGACAAAATATCCCCACGAACTTTATCAATTGCTGATTTGTTGAGCGACGAATTGATAAAGTGGGCGACTCCATCATCCTCGCTGGTATAACGGATGGCATCTACTTGATTTTTCATCAGCGCTATCAACGGAGATATTACAATAGCTGTACCCTCCATAAGCAGTGCAGGCAATTGATAGCACATAGATTTACCTCCACCTGTGGGCATCAGCACGAATACATCGTGCCCATCGAGCAGAGTTCGGATGATAGATTCTTGATTGTCCTTGAAACTATCAAAACCGAAATACTTCTTGAGTGATTCCTGCAAGTTGAAGTTTTCGTTCATAAAATCAGTTTTGAGATATTTATTTTATCTGTACTAAAACACCAGCTTTCTATAAAGCAAAAACAAAGTTATAAACAAGTTTTGAAATCACACAACTTTTTTTCTATTTTTTGGCAAATATTTTTTTCCTGAGACAAGTAATACGCTTTTTTTGCAAACTTAGGATGCGTATAATTATATATATACAAAATGCCCGTTGACGAAATCAAACTATTACGATTTATTTCCCCAACGGGCCATTGATATGTATTTGGCGAGATTACTTAGCCTTTGTCATCACGATGCTAAGGTTGATTGACTCGATGGCATCAACCACGCTCTTGTATACCCCAGCGATAGCCTCGGCGTCTTTTCTTTCAGCTGACCATTACCCAACATCACGTGTACCGGTGTGTTCGCAAAGAACTTTTCGAACGAGTTTGTAGGCATGTACATGTGCATCTGTATATCATCCTGATCTTGGAATGTATAAACTACCACATCTTGAAATGCTGGATTGTTAGCGCTCATCTTGATAGTCATCTTGTTGCCGTCCACTTCGATGTGGGCAGTCACAGTATTGTTTTTACCCTCTATCAACGTGAGTTCGGTATAAGCTCTATGTTATTTAATCCATGACGGCGATTCTCTCAAAGGATGATGATAAAAAAAAGTCTTACCTTTTTTAAATTTTGCGACGTCTCGTTGAAATTATCTATGACTTTTTTACAACAAAACGTCGCATTTTTTTAGTACCTCCTCGAAACATTTGCAGATTTCGTATAGTCTACAGAAAAATCCTGCTAAAATAGTATCGTTCACAGGCATGTTGATTCAGATATAATTACTTGATTTTTATACCATAAAGTCACAAATGAATTTTCACCTTATGCATTTTCATAACTTTTTTATACCGAACTCATGTTATAAAAGCATATGGCGCCACATGCTGAAGATGTGACGCCATAAATCTAGAGTTGGGTTAAATTATATTCTAAGGATTATTTCACGACCTTCTTGCCATCCTTGATATAAACGCCTCGCTGAGTTTGTGTGACCTTACGTCCGCTGATATCATAGATATCTGCATCGCTATTAGTATCCAGATTTACGCCATCCACACTGACATCTTCGAACTGGATGAGGTAGTAGGACTGGATGCCCGATGTGCGAGAGATGGGCAGGTATGCACGATGCGATGCAAAGGATGAACCAGAGGGCACAAATGCGGGTTCGCCGAGCGATGTGGGGTCCAGTGAATAATAGATATTGGTGGACACAGGGTGGCCCGATGTGTGTTCGCTGACCAGCAGGTTGTCGCCAGTGCTGGCTTGACATTGGTCTGCGGTCTTTTCAAAAGTATATTTACCTGCTTCTCCACAGATGATGACAGGGCAGCGTGCTGGCAAGACATCAGAGAGCAATGCTGTAGCTACGGCTACGTTGTCGCGCACATCGGTGATCATGATAGCCAGGAGCCCCTCGGGGAGGCGTGCGTTGTAGGGCAGGCTGACTGTGGTATAACCTGCAGCAGGCACAGTCAGGACGTAGTCGTCGGTGGTATTGCCCTCGAGCACGGTGAAGTCGCTCTTGACCAAATCGAACTGCTGGATGGTGAAGCATGACTTGCCCTTCATATTCACAACGAGACCGAGTGATACCTGCGATTCGTGGCTGAGCATGAAGCTGACTTCGTTCTTGGTCGTAGTGCCAGACTTTTCGGCCATTTTGCTGAATGCAAGGGCTTTTTGTCCCAGCGCGCTGGTGCTGGGCAGCGTGCTGCCTTCGGCTACGACAAGGTAGGAGTCCTCGCATTGACCTTCGTAGGTCTCGTCGTAATGTGCAGTGAAGGTGTAGTAGCCTGCAGGCAGGGTGATGGTCTGATAAACCTTGTGGTCAGCGAGTGTAGAGAAGCCGTCCCATGTGGTGGTGAATGTCATACACTGGCTCTTCTGCATATCGACGTGTGCGCCTGTGGTGATGTTGCCACTCTTCACATTGCCTTCTTGCTTCCACCCCCGGAGTTCGTAGAAACGATTTGAGGGGTTAGGGTTGACCAAGGTATTGTTGTATTCGAATGCCTTGCGATAGTTGGTCAGATAGGTAGAAGTGACCGTCTCGGGTGCAGCAGTTTCTCCAAAATTCAGGACGAACACACCGCGAGACAATCCCCAAGCATCGCCATCGGGGCCGAATCCTGTGCGTGTAGCATGATAACCCTTGGAAGTGCGATCTTGTACCGAACCGCCGCTTTGGTTGAAGTCGTAGTAGAGAACGAGTCCATCAGCCGATACGGCATTATTCACATTGGCGATAGGAGCATTAGCATAGGTGCGCAGTTTGGATACCGACAGAACTTTGTTCCACACACGCAGTTCGTCGATAGAGCCATAGAAAGGTGTGTCGCTACCACCGACTTGGAACTTGCCAGGCTTGTAGGTCAAAGATGTGATGCCAGGGTTGCCCTTGGTGATGAGTTGGCCGTCGCGATAGTATTGTACGACACCGCTCTTGAAGGTAACGGCATAGTGGTGCCATTCGCCAGTGACGATGTAGCCCTCTTGACTATAGCACTTTTTGCCTGCAATGCTCAGTTGCAAGACGCCCTTGTTGTTGGCCTTCAGCAACAGCGTGTTGTCGGTATCACCCATGCCGTGGGTGTAGGTGCCGAGTTGTGTAGGATTCATCCACCAATCGATGGTAAAGTCGGTTTGTGACACAGTGAATGGAGAGTTGGCAGAGATAGAAGCCGAACTACCGCCGAAGTTGAGTCCGTTCTTGCTGTCGGCATTGGCAACGTAGAGCGCTTTGTTGAGTGTCTTGGAAGACATACCCGCATCATTCTTGGCTGTGAGTGTGATGTTGTAAACACCTGGTTGGTCAAGTGTGAGTGTAGGATTTTGTCCCATAGCTACGAATGAGTTGCCCGAGCTGACCAACTTCCATGTCCAGTCGGTAGGGCCACCGGTAGACTTGTCAGTCAAAGTAAAGCTTTCACCCTTCAGAATCAACGAAGGCGATACGGCAAAGTCCACCTTAGGCGCTGCAGCTTCGACGCGGATAGTCTGCGATGTGCTGCGGGTATTGCCCGAAGGTGTGCTGACGCTCAATGTGACGGTGTATGTACCACCCTTGGCGTATGTAGTAGCGGCTTGAGTGGTCGATGCTTTCTCAACCTCTGCACCAGGCATGCTCCATTCGTAGGTATAGCCCAATTGGGGAGCATTAGGAATGAATGTGACACGTTCGCCACTCTTCACTGTAGATTGAGACATGGTGAAGGATGCATCTGCTGCGGGAGCTTCGGTGACGTAGATAGTCCTTTCGGCTGTAGATGAAGCACCCGAACCTGTCTTGGCTGTCACCTTCACTGTCTTTGAACCAGTAGACTTGAATGTCACACTTGGGGCTGCTGACGAGAGATTGTTGATGCCTGCATCACTGATGGTCCAAAGCAATTCTGACACAGACTCTGAGCAAGTAGCGGTAAGCTTCACAGGAATACCAGCATAGACATTGCCCGAAGGTGAGTTGATAGAAACCGAAGGCGAAGTGGTCGAAGGTTTCACGCTGGGCTGTGTGGCATCATTCTTGGCAAAATTATTATTAAGCAATGTAGCATGATTGCCACCGATATAGTCGCGTAGCATGTTCACGCCATTTTCGTCAGTGAAGGTGTCGCCACGATAGTAAGCTACAAGTCCGCTTGGCATCACGGTGCCTGTAAATTCGAGATTCTTAGCAGAAGAAATTTGCGAAGCAGAGCGTGCATAGTTCCATACACGAACTTCGTCGACCTTGGCATTCCAAGCATCACCACCAGTAGCACGGAAGTTCAAATTACCAAAACCTCCCAAACCGCTATATGTACTTGAAGTGATGCTACCCTTGTTCTGACCATTGATATAAGCCGTCATGACATTGCCATTGACAGTAAATGCAACGTGAGTCCAGGTGCCTGTACGCAAAGAATTTGCTGAAGTATTAATACGGTTGCTGGTGTCCCAACCTACTGTGAAGGTACCATTGGCATTGGCATGGAACATGAACGAGCCCCAACCTGGGCCTGCAGCTTGATTCCAGTCAGACAAAGAATTTGGACAAATCCAAAATTCTACAGTCGCCTGATTGTAGCTGCTGGTGAAGACATTTGGAATAGAGAAACCTGAGTTCTTCAGATTGACAGAAGTATTATATGTGCCATTTGGCTGAATAGGTGTACTTGTTTTTACCTGTGCAGATTCAACCTTGTCATCGTCATAAAGGGCTGAAACGGCAAAGGTGGTTTGCTTAGCAGAACTATTGTATGAAGGTTGGTATGACAAGGTGTTGGCAGACACTGTGGTTTGCTTCACACCATCTACATATATATTATAACCTACGACATTGTGGCCAGACTTGACAGGAGCTTGCCAAGATAATGTGCTGCCAGTGAAGGTTGGATTCTGAGGAGCATAGTAAGACTCGCCATATACGACTACAGATATTATGGTCTTGTTGCCACGATTCTGGATTTGCACCTTACCACCTGGCAGATTAAATGGTGTTTCGATACCCTTAGTGTCATGTTCATAGTCCATGATACTAGCATTATGGATATATCCGCTACCTGCTGCCCAAGACTTGGTTTCAATGATAAAGAAATACTTCAAAGGCATATTTCTGTCGAACGATGCAGAAAGGTCTGTCAAGTCGTATCCGAATTCCATGGGTTCGTTGTGTACACCATCAGCCCACTTACCGAGCATTGGCACTTGGGGTGCAGGGTTGGTGTTACCATAGTTACCATCGCCGGCATACTTGAAGTGGTCGAACACTACGGTCTTTTCAGGCGAAGTAGCATTGAGGTCTGAAGAAACACCTGCGCTGAGGCAAATCTCACTACGGCGAGAATATTCCATCTTCAACTTAATGGTGCGAAGTGGGCGATAATCTTTTCTTACCTTATAGATTTCTGGATACCACCAGTCGCCAGAGAAAGTGTCGTCTTGTCTGAAGTACGAACCACCATAAGCATAGGGACAGTAAATAAAGCCCTTTGATGCCCAGGTATTACCCCAAGAATTGACAATAATCCATGCACCAACTTCGTCGGCACTCTTTTCACCATAAATACCATTGTCGTTGAGGTCGAACTCTACACGGTCATCATAACCAACGATAGTCAAAGCGTGGTCCACCTGTGGGCCCCAAGTATTGAGGTATTGCAGGCCTACAACTCCAGCATTGCTATTTGCAGTCGTATTAGGAATAGGGCGATAGGTCAGTCCAGCACTTGCTACACCGATACCGCAAATACCACCTCCGTGGAAAGAATTGTCACCACTGTGATTCCACAACCAATGTTTCACAGCTTCACGACCTTCCTCGGTACCGACGTGCATTGGGAAGTTGGCTGGGCGATACATTCTGTTGTGCATGGCTTCAAACCATTTGTCATACCCAGTCATCCAACCGAAGTTGTTGTCGCGTTCTTCCTGATAACCAAAGAGTGAAGAATAGGTGCGACCACCATACGTTGCGCTTGAAGGCACACCAACATTTTGCACAAATTCATCTTTGCCGGAGTTACCATTAGTCAGCAACCACACAAAGTGTGAAGGGTAGTTGTTTTCATTCTTAGAACCATCAAGATTGCGGTACGCATTCAGCTCATGGGTGAACATGTAGCAGATACGAGATGCCGAACCACACGAACCTCCATCTTGATTGAAGACAGGAGGGAAGAACTTCAATTCAGCATTGTTCACATGACTTGGACGACTTGTAGCCGCTCTCTTCATGTCCCCACCTGTAGTAACATTTTTTTTGTAGTCGATTTATTTTTTTCTTTCATGTCGTAACAGATCTCCTTTTGGATTTTTGTGAATTTTTGTCAGAATTCGACAAAACAATCATCACCAATTTATGATAGTAACAGAATAGCGGCTGTATAGCAATAAAAAATGACAAAAAGGAGTAGGATTGATATAGATAAGAGTGCTGGGAAAAAGGAGCGGAAGTTGGGTATACAGAAACGTATCATGGTATTTTGGTATAAAATGAGATATAATGACTTTAATAGTGTGTTTTACGAAAAAGGAGAACGATATGGGG
>JAGKTZ010000011.1 GCA_021153165.1 Prevotellaceae bacterium | reverse complement strand
GCTTTCAAAGAACGCTTCTTTTTAAAGTCGCTCACCAGGGCGTTTCCTGATTAGCGAGTGCAAAAGTACACACTTTTTTAATAACTGCCAAATGTTTTGACAAGAAATTTTAAAAACAAGGTGCACAAAAGTTGGCCAAATTCTGTATAAATACATAAAGGCCAGTCTATTAACTGCAATAAAAAATTTTACTCTTTTTTCAAAGATTTATGCCTTCCCTTAGGCACGGACTGCAAAAATCGATGTTTTTATTGGTTTGGCAAAATTAAAATTTAAGAAAATTAATGAAAGATGTTGAAGAACATAAAATCTTACATGTATATTCTGAAAAAACATGTCGAGAAAACAAACGATCAAGACAACACAAACTACCATGAACAACCCCACCCTGAATCAAACCCATATAAAAAAAGACATTGCTGAGCGAATCAACAATGTCTCATTTATCTGGAAGTATAGAATTACTTGCTGAAGAATTCCTTTACGTCATCGTTAGGAACCATCTTTTCATCAAAAATGTAAGCACCAGTCTTAGGGCTCTTTACCATTTTGATAACTTTGGTGTAAGAGCGGCCATCGTTTTTGCCGGTCTTAAGGGTTGCAACTACTTTCTTTGCCATGGCTTACAAATTATTTAATTTCTTTGTGAATAGTCATTCTTTTCAAGATGGGGTTGTATTTCTTCAACTCCAAACGGTCTGGTGTATTCTTACGGTTCTTAGTTGTGATATAACGTGAAGTTCCGGGCAGACCACTTTCTTTCATTTCAGTGCACTCAAGGATTACTTGGACACGATTGCCTTTTACTTTCTTTGCCATAGTTTAAAGTCTTAACCAATTACTTTGATATTTTTCCAATCGCAATATCCCTTAGCTACGGCGTTGTTCAACGCAGCGTCGAGACCTACCTTATTAATCATACGCAAACCTGCTGCGCTGATGCGGAGGGTGATCCAGCAATCTTGTTCTACGTAGTAAAACTTCTTATTAAACAAGTTTACATCAAACGTACGCTTTGTGCGACGCTTTGAGTGCGAAACATTGTTGCCAATCATGGCCTTCTTTCCTGTAATTTGACAAATCTTAGACATTGCTTTCGCTTATTTTAATGTTCGGAATTGTGTAAGCCTATTTTCTGCTGACGACCGGGCTTGGTGGTTTGTTGTTGCGTAATCTTGGGGTGGTATCCAAGCTTCGCGGTCCAGCCTATTTCGCTTACGGGGTGCAAATTTAGATATTTTATTTTTAACAGCAAAGCACTTTCTGTATTTTTTGCTTATCACACAGTTGCTTTGCGATTTTGCCTAACTTTTTATCACCCTATATATTATATATGTACTCTAAACGTATTATACAAATATCACTGGCGGTTCTTGTTCATCATCTTCAAGTGGTGGTAGGATTTCCTTCAAGTAGTCACGGAGCATCGCCATGGCTTCTTTTGTCGCAATGGTCAGATTCTTTTCACGACCGTGGTCTTCCACTAACTTTTTAGTAACGATATTTCCCTCCTTGCCCACAGCTATCCATATCGTACCCACGATGCCGCTACCACATATACCATCGGGAGCAGTCGGACCTGCCCATCCGCTGATGGCTACGGCTACGTCGGTCTTGAACAATTCGTTGGCACCGATAACCATTTGCTTCACCACCTCTTCGCAAACGGCGGTATTTTCTTCTATCAAATCAGCATCCACTTTCAGCAGTTCCTGCTTCAACTCGTTGCTATAGCATACCAATCCGCCCTTGAAATAATTCGAGCTGCCGGGGATGGTTGTGATCGTACTGGCGATGCGTCCAGCTGTGCAACTCTCGGCTGTCGACACACTTTGATGTTGGCGCCACAGCATTTCGTTGATTTCTTTGCTGATATTTTTGATGTCAAATTCCATATCTATATGTTGTTTCAAGTCTAAATGATGTATGCAATTTCTAAATCACAGTTCTCGAGAAGGCAGGTTTGTTGATGTCGCAGAATTCACCGTCCAGAAATTTATAGTAAGCCGTGATGGCAATCATCGCAGCATTGTCCGTCGTATAGCTGAATGGCGGAATATAAATATTCCAACCAGCACCCTGCTGCATATTCTTGAAAGCATTTCTCAAGCCCGTGTTGGCCGAGACACCGCCCGACAGCGCCACGTGGTTGATGCCCGTCTCCTTGACCGCCTGCTTCAGTTTCTTCATCAAGATGTCCACGATGGTCTTCTCCAGCGAGGCCGCCAGGTCGTTTTTGTTCTTTTCGATAAAGTCAGGGTCTTCTTTCAATTGATCTCGCAGAAAATACAGGAAAGAAGTTTTTAGTCCGCTGAAACTATAATCCAAGCCCGCGATATTGGGTTTGCTAAACTGAAATGCCTTGGGATCGCCCTGTCGTGCCAGGCGGTCGATGATCGGTCCGCCGGGATAACCCAATCCCATTACCTTCGAGCACTTATCAATAGCTTCACCTGCAGCATCGTCAATAGTCTGTCCTAATAGTTCGAAGTCGCGGTGCGAATTGACTTTGACGATTTGCGAATTGCCGCCGCTCACCAACAAGCACAGGTAGGGGTAAGGAGGTACTGCCCTATCCTCGTCGCCCTCTTGTATGAAGTGCGCCAGAATATGTCCTTGCAGGTGGTTGCAATCAATCAGTGGAATGCCCAACGAAAGCGCCAAGCCCTTGGCAAACGACGTGCCGACCAGCAGAGAACCCATCAAACCGGGCCCCAGTGTCACGGCGATGGCCGAGAGTTCCTCCTTGGTCACACCAGCCTTCTTGAGCGCCTGATCTACCACCGGCACGATGTTTTGTTGATGCGCACGCGATGCCAATTCGGGCACCACGCCACCATAAGCCTCGTGTACGGCTTGACCTGCGGTGACGTTGCTCAGCAGACGTCCGTCGCGCAATACAGCAGCCGACGTATCGTCGCAACTTGACTCTATCGCCAAGATTGTGATGGGGTCGTTGGGATTATGTTGTTTTAGCATAATTGCGAAAGTATACTACTATTATATATATAATGTATGTGTGAGACAAACAAGGTCAAGTCTTAGTGAGTCAATATCTCGAGTCCATGCTCAGTCATCACGAAGGTGTGCTCCCACTGCGCCGAAGGCAATTCATCCTCCGTCACTACAGTCCAGTCATCCTCCTCGTCGACGAATACTTCCCAAGTTCCCATATTGATCATAGGTTCGATGGTGAAGGTCATGCCAGGCACCAGCAACATACCACGACGGCGTGTATCATAATGGTCTACTTCGGGTTCTTCGTGAAACTCCAGTCCTACGCCGTGGCCGCACATATCGCGCACTACACTGAACCCATTTTTATGCGCATGCTTAGCTATCGCCTTACCAATATCGCCCACGAAGCCCCAGGGCTGAGCCGCTTTCATTCCGATCTCAAGGCATTCGCGCGCCACGTCCACCAATCGCTGTTTCTCGGGCGTAGTTTCGCCAATCACAAACATGCGCGACGCATCACTATAATAGCCGTCGAGAATAGTCGATACATCGACGTTGATGATGTCGCCTTCCTCCAGAATTTCGTCCTCGCTGGGAATACCGTGGCAAACGACTTCGTTCACACTGGTACACACACTTTTGGGGAAGCCCTCATAGTTGAGCGGCGCGGGTATAGCACCGTGATCCATCGTGTACTCGTAGACCAAGCGATCAATCTCTGCTGTACTCATGCCAGCGCGGATTTCGCTTGCCACCAAGTCCAGCACACCCGTATTCACCACCCCCGAGCGGCGGATACCTTCGATTTGCTCGGGTGTCTTGATCAGTGTGCGTGGGGGCACTAATACACCACAATCCTGAAAGGCCAAAACCTTTTTGTCCAGTTCTGTGATAGATTGTCCCACGGGGATATACCAGTTCTTCTTGTTCTTTTTTGCCATTAGTTCATTGTTTGCTGTGCAAAGTTAGTAATTTTTGAAAATATAAATAAATGCACCATCTTCTTTTTAGAGCGAGGTCAAAAAAATACTTTTTCTTTCCCAACCCATCTTCACCCGAGAGGAGAATCAACCAATATTATTCCGACAGATATATGCACATACCAATCTTTTTTGATACCTTTGCAAAGACATAGACCAATCATCAAACCACCGATTATCAATTTCAAATCTATTGTATATGACACGAAGTAGTATTTTCAAACTTGTAGCTTTTGTAGCTGCCCTACTCCATCTAACACCAGCCACAGCTCAAAGCGAGACCGTCGTAACATTGGCTGGCAATGCCTACATCACCGCAGGTCGTTCTGGATCTATCGATGAAGGCAGAAACGCCATTCGCAACTGGAACGAGAAAGAAACTGTGGTCAGCTTCTATTTCTACGCCAAGAAGAGTGGCAAGATAGACGTCGCTCTGCAAGCCAAAGGTCACTCACGCATCGAAGTTTCCTTGTTAGGCAAAAATAAGAAAGTGACACTCGACAGCGATGAACTGACACGCATCGAACTGGGAACATTCAAGGTGAAGCAACCAGGATATGTAAAAATGGACATTCGCGGTCTGAAAATCAACGAAGGCAAGACCTTTGGTTCTGTCGCAGCAGTTTATGTCAGCGAAAAGGTGGCTTGCGTTTCTCCTGATTTCAGCACACACTTCGGCCGTCGCGGACCTTCTGTTCACTTGGGCTACGTCTTGCCAAAAGAAAAGATCGAATGGTTCTACAACGAAACCACTGTGCCCGAAGAAGGTGATATCCCCAGCAGTTACTATATGGCTTGCGGATTTGGTGAAGGTTATTTTGGCATGCAAAACAACTCGCCACACAAGCGCCGCGTGCTCTTCTCCGTATGGAGCCCATTCGTGACTGACAATCCCAAAGAAATCCCCGACTCTCTGCGTGTCAAACTCGTGAAGAAGGGCAAGAATGTCACCATCAACGATTTCGGCAACGAAGGCTCAGGAGGACAAAGCTACATGCACTACGACTGGAAGGCAGGCGAGCGCTGCCGCTTCTTGATGGGTGTGAGACCTGACGGCAAAGGCAGCACCATCTATACCGCCTATTTCTATGACAACCACCAAAGCAAATGGGTGCTCGTGGCATCATGGTGTCGTCCAAAGACCTCGACATGGTATACCAATGCGCACTCATTCCTGGAAAACTTCAACCCCATCATGGGCTATATCAACCGCAAGGCTTGCTATGGCAACCAATGGGCACGCACTACCGACGGCAGATGGATTCCTGTGACCAAAGCACGCTTCACTTGCGATACCACTGGGCATCAGGAAATGCGCCTCGACTATACCGGCGGCGTGAATGGCGAACAGTTCTTCCTCTCTATGGGTGGATTCTTCGACCAGAATATGAAGCACGGCACTTACTTCGACCGTGCGGGCAACACAACCGAAGCGCCAAACATCGATTTCTCTACGCTGGAATAAACTGATACACTCAGCATACTCACTACAATACCCGCCATCGACTCAATACATGTCTATGGCGGGTATTTTCTAATCAATGGTATTTGTCAAACACGAGCATTACCTCTTATCAAAAGGATGATTTTACGGTATGCATTGGGAGATAAAATACCATTTTTTCAACCCTTAACATCTTTTAACTATTGGGGGGGTAAAACAAAAGTTTTTGGTTAGATTTGCAACTAAATTGTATAAAATCAAAAAACAGAAACTATGAGAAAGATTTTACTCTCTTTTTTATTGTGCACTTTTGCTGTTGCAACTTGGGCACAGACTACGGCTGTTAAATTGTCGTTCACACGTAATGGACAAGACATCTCTATTGCGGTAAATGACCAAGACGGAAATCCAATTTCCGGTGCTTCGGCAACCGTTGCATTAAGTGGTTCTACATCAACTTGGAAAAGTAATGGCGAACTGGCAACTCAGACTAATATCATTTGCCCTGATGTTAATGCCAACACAACTCCAACAATTACAATGACCTTTACCATTAATGGCTTAAGCAGATTGATGGCAAATCAGTTGAGCTTGGATATTCACGCAATGAATGGGGGCGGCGCTCACCAAGGTAATACGGCTGATGAACCCGCTCGACACTGGAATATTCAAGCGATGGCTAATAATAACAGTTTCGCTTCTTATACAGATCTTGAAATTGCAAGATTATGTGTTACAAACGGCGTAACTCACAAGCTACACGAAGCAGAAAACGAGACACCATGCGAAATCACCGAACCAACTACATTAGTACTGACAATTACCAAAGGTACTAACAACCCCGGTTGCTTCTTCGGCCTTGCCGAAATTGTATTAGGTGTAGAAGAAATGCTCGAACCTGAAACTCCCACTACATACCAATTCAAAGGCGCCAATTTGACTTCATCTCAACTGATGGCGGCTACTGCACCAATGTATATCGCTATTAAAAATCTGTCAGAAACTAACAACTATTGGTTTGTAGGTAATACTGGTGCTGCACCTTATTCAAAAGCAACCTATGATGAAACTGTAATCTTTGTATGGGAACCTGTGACAGAAGGCGTAGCTGGTAGCTACTACCTGAAAAAGTTGGATGGCACATATATGCAAGCGACTTCTCCTAAAGACTTTGGCACGATAGACAATGCTGCTCAATTTACTACAACTAATCCTACATCTACAGGTAGTATTAGTAGTACTAGATTTAATGGAGATGCCGCCTCGCAAGATTATATTGAAGGCAGTGATGATCCCAAGTTGGTACGCTTTGTTACAGGAAGCAACTGGATAAACGTACAAAATGGTGACTCAGGTACTCCTTTGTACAACACAGGAGAAGGAGGTTGGACCATTCATTATGTTTACGAATTAGAAAAGGTAGAAGGTTTCAAAGCAAACATCTCTGCTGCTAAATATTCTACAATGTACACCACATATAGTGTTGATTTGAGTCAAGCAGAAGGCGTTTCGGCTTATTATATCAAGGAAGGCAGCTTCAACAATGACTATGTGACTCTCACACAAGTTGAATCCAACGTTATTCCAGCTTACACTCCTGTCATTCTTTATGCAGAAAGCGCTGGCGAATATACATTGCCCTACACTACAGAAGATGGTGCGGCATTGGCAGGCAACCTCCTGCAAGGCACATTTGTCAACACTAACGTCGTAGGCGAATCCTATATCTTGTCTAATCCTGCGTCTGGTGTCGGTCTGTATAAAGTCGAATTGAACAAGAAAGATAACACCGCATTCCTCAACAATGGCGGCAAGGCTTATCTGCCTGCTTCTGCAGTGCCAGCAGCTCAGCAAGTTCAAGGTTTCAAGTTTGGTGACTTTACTTCAACTGCAATTGACGGTGTAGCAACTGGTAACACAGGTGTTAAGGTTATCTACGACCTCGGCGGCCGCCGCATCAATAGCATTACTACTGCTGGTGTATACATCATCAATGGCAAAAAGGTAATGGTGAAATAAATAGGTATAACGCATCATAAATCGACATATCATGAAGAAAGTATATATCAAACCCAATACTGAGGTTATTGGAATAGAAGCAGAGCAAGTGCTCGCAGTGTCTATGGGACTGAACGACGAAAGAGTAAACTCGTCTGACGAAGGCGTCCAACTGTCCAACAAGAAAGAAGGCATGTGGGGCGAAAATCAGTGGGGCGGCAGTCCTTGGGAATAATTAAACGCATTGGGACTATCCCAATAAAAAGTAATCTTTTTAAATTATACGCAAGTTTTTAATTGAATGGCCTTCTACGTGAGTAGCGGGCCATTTGTATTTTGAAGAAGAATACTTAATCTTTGTCTTGAAGTCTTAATGAATCAACAAAAGGGGCTAAAGGTTGATTTAATTGTGCAAATTAATTAACTTTGTATTTTTATATAAAATAAAACATCCCTTAAATCTATTTAATTATGAAAAGAATATTGTCTATCGTCATTTGTTTATGTTTGGCGGTCTTTGCATATGCGGTGACGGATCCATTTCGGGCTCACAAATATGATTTGTTCAAGGTGCTCCCTGTCAATGACAAGAGCATCGTGTTTGTGGGCAATAGTATCACCAATATGCACGAGTGGTGGGAGGCCTTTGGTTCGGATGCCAATATTTTGAACCGGGGTGTGTGGGGAACCTTTATCAACGAGACCGTGGAGCATATTGAAGCCGTAGCAGTGGGAAAACCTAAGAAGGTGTTTTTCATGATTGGCACAAATGATCTAGGTAAAAACGGTAGTCGCAATATAGATGCCATCGTGGAGGATACACGTATTATGGTGGACAGGTTGCAGCGCGTGTCTCCCGAAACAGAAATCTATATTCAGGGTATCCTGCCCAGTGTTTATAACAGAGAACTATCGCAGTTGGCAGAGACCAACGAACGCCTGAAGGTGCTCTGCAGGGATTACAATATTACTTATGTCGATCTGTGGGATGGTTTGATTAGTTTGACTACAGATCAGACGCATTCTCTGGATGGTTTGCATTTGAAGGCTTCTGGCTATCAAGTTTGGACCAAGCAAATAGAAACCTTAATTGGTACTAAAACTGTTTATCCAGAAAACTGTGCTACGGCACAAAGTACAGGCGGTATCAGTCATACCTCGCTGGCTATGCGTGCTACCATCTTCAGTATGTTACCAGTCAACCCTGGTGACGTGATGGTGATTGGTGATGAAATGATACATGGCGGTGCATGGCACGAATTGCTCCGTAGTAATAAGGTGAAGAACCGTGGTTCTGGTTGGGGTTATGGTACTCCAGGACTTGATATTATGGCACAAGAGGTTCCTATCATCTTTAATAATCGTAGCGGTAGTTGTCAACCCTCGAAAGTATTGCTTTATGGTGGTGCTGCCGAGTTGAATGGTTCGGTTTCGCTCTCGACTATCGAGACGAATTATATGAATGTAGTGAACAAAATCAAGCAATATGCCCCCAATGCTACTATTTGCTTGATGAGTGCACAGCCTACATCAAGTTCATACACTAATACAAATCGTGTTGTACCATTCAATGAAAAACTGAAAACAATCGCTGCAAACGATGCTAAGATAGAATATATTGATATTTATACTGACTTCGTGAGCAACAATGTGGCAAGCAGTAGTTATTTCAGCAATAGTTACCTGAATGCTTTTGGTTATGTCAAGGTGGCACAAAAGATTGCACAAGCCTTGCCCGACGAAAATTTCTCGCCATTGACTGATGAAGAAGCTAGGCGCAATTATCGAACATTCGAATTGCGCAGTGCATTGGGTAATGCCTTGGTCGTGGCAAGTAAACTGAAGCAAGGTGATGGTGCTGGTGAATATTCTGCATCCGCCCTAGCCGAACTGAATTCTTTGGTTGATGCTGCCTATGCGTTATTGTCGAACGGCGGTAGTGAAACTGAATTTACAACAATAGTTTCACAAATTACTTCGGCGGCTTCGAACGCCCTCCGTGGTATCAATCAACCTCAAAAAAGTAGTGGCGGCGAAGAATATTGGTATAAACTCTATACCCCTAATCGTGGTAGTCGTTATCTGACATCTAATGGTGTAGGGGTAATAGCTACAGGTACAGAAACTAATAATTTGGCTAAAAGCCAGTGGAAGTTTGTGGATAGAGGTGATGGTAGCGTTGATATAGTCAATAGAGAAAATTCGACTTATCTCAACCCCAACTCTTCCTACAATACAGCAATTTATACCACAACCGAGAAACCTGCAAAAGGTTGGACTTTTGAATACAGCAATTCGCCTGGTCTGTATATTATCAAGAGTAGCACGGTGCAATTGAATCAGACCAATTCCGATTTAGGCTGGAAAGTCTACAATTGGAGCAGTGGCGGAACAGGACAAGACCGCAACGATACAGGTTGCCAATACAAGATAGAATCTGTCGTGGAAGCGCCTGAAGTACCAGCACTTGAGGAAGCGTTACATTTTTCGTTTACACGAGGAAGTACGCTTGCTAATTCTGTCGTCAATATTACAGACGCAAGCGGCAAAGCTATTGATGGCATGACTGCGACAATTAAGGCTGCAGGTGCTGCGTCGTGGTTGGTCGACAATAATGCTGCCGATCAAAGTATATTGTGCGTGAATGTCAATACAAATGCTACGACTGAAACTTCACCAATCACTTATACTCTGGAAATCTCAGGACTGGACAATGACGTGCGCATTAAAAACTTTACGTTCCGTAGTGTTGCCCTGAATAAGTCTGGTCAATGGCAAGGTGCAACAGAGATACGTCATTGCAACTTTGTTTGTAGTTACGGAGAAAATGAATCGAGCCTCGTGGTCCTACCTGCAGTCACAGACGAAAGTATCATGGTAGGCGGTGGAGAACCTAAAGATGTGACGTTTGCTGTAGATAATATTTCTGCGGTAGATGGTAAATTGACTGTAATTCTGAAACTATATAAGGGTACAAATAATAATGGCTGCTTCTATGGCCTAACAAAGATAATGATGGACGTAGAAAAGGAAGGAACTGATAAACCTGAACCAGAGCCAGGCCCTCTGGGGACTGCTACTTTTCAACTTAGTCCTCACCCTCTAACAGCAAACGAACTGAACGCAAAGACTGAACCGACATATATTGCGATAAAAAATCTATCGTCGGGTAATCACGATTGGTTGTTTGCCAACGCGAACGAAGCAAATTATAGTAGAGACTTTTCAAATGATGCTGTGTATATCTGGCAACCAGTGCAAGGCGCGGCGGGTAAGTTCTATCTAAAGAGAACTGATGGCACATACATGCAAACGACTTCACCAAAAGATTTTGGTGCGATTGCAGGTGCGGCAAAGTTTGCTGCGACTCATCCACAAAGAGCACAAAACAGTTATTACGATGATGCAGAACCATACATCGATATAGAACAAGACGAGGACCCTTGTTTGGTAAGATTCGTAAATCAAGATAATAAATGGATAAACTGCCAATGGCCAAACTCTGCCCCTATATATAATACAGGTAATGGTAGCTGGACTATTCATTATGCATACGAAGCCAAAAAGGTGGAAGGATTTAAGGTGAATATTGATGAAACAAAATATTCAACAATGTTTACTACATACAATGTTGATTTAAGTGAAGTGGATGGTATCTCTGCTTATTATATTCAAGAAGGTGCATTTCATGATGGTAGCGTAAAACTTACGCCTATAGAGCATGACGTAATTCCTGCATTGACTGCTGTGATTTTATATGCGGAAGTCGCTGGAGAATATACCTTGCCATATACTACAAAGACAGGTGCGAGTGTAGAAGATAACCTTTTAGAAGGGAATTTTGTGGATAGCTATATTATCCATGAGGGCTATATACTTTCCAATAGCAATATGGGTGTGGGGTTGTATAAGGCGGCAATGAATAAACGCAATGGCACCGCATTCCTCAACAATGGCGGTAAGGCTTATCTGCCTGTTTCTGCAGTGCCAGCAGCACAGCAAGGTCAAGGTTTCAAGTTTGGCGACTTTACTCCAACCACAATTGACGGTGTAGCAACTGGCAATACAGGTGTTAAGGTAGTCTACGACCTCAGCGGCCGCCGCATCAACGGCATTACTACTGCTGGTGTTTATATCATCAATGGCAAAAAGGTAATGGTGAAATAACGGGTATAATGAGATCATAGAACGACATAGTGTAAACCTATTCAGCTAATGAAGCCAAAAACCGTCTACTAAAATCAAGAAAAGACACCTCCGTAAAAAAAACGAAGCATGGTTTAAAAAAAGTCTAATCTTTTTCAAAAAAAACAAGACTTTTTTCAAAAAAGGTTAGACTTTTTTTCAGATCTACTAAAGACTTAAAAATCAAGGGTCAATCAGAGCAACAATTCATAATCCACCACATCCAAATATTGCCCTAACTTGTACCCTACCCTTTCAAAATGCGACACCTTCTTAAACCCTAATGCTTCGTGCAGACGACAGCTTGCATGATTGTTGGCTGTGATACAAGCGATGAGTGCACAGCAACCCCTTTGTCTACACGACTCTATCAAGCGAAGCATCAGTTGTCGACCAAGCCCTCGGCCCTGCCACTGCGGAGCAAGATAGATGGTAGTTTCCTGAGTCAAATGATAGGCGGCACGCTCTTTCCATGGATGCGAGTAGCAGTAACCCACTATCTCACCTTGTTCCTCGCACACCCAGCACGAACCTTGTTCCAAGAACAAAGCCAAGCGCTGACGCATCTCCTCGAGAGTGGGCGGCACCAATTCGAAGGAGATGGTGGTCGCCTCCACATAATGGCGATAAATATTTAGGATTTGCGGCGTATCGGATAGTAAGAGTGGGCGTATCATAGGATATATTGAATTTACGAACTGCAAAATTAAAGAAAATCCGCTTCCCGACAACACACAATAGTCCAAATTCAACCAGAATCGGTTCATCAGGACCAAAGGTATAAGCGATAAAATAGGCCATCCAACAGAGAGAATCGGACACGCATTACAGTACAAAGAATATTCACAATTTGACACATCAGAAAACGAAGTTTATCTCATTTCACTACCCCTCACTATTTTTCTGTGAAAAATAAGTTTTTTCTTTTCCATCTAATTTATATTGACTATATTTGCGGATAGGACAATACAAACCTAAAATATCTATGAAGAAAAAGAATGCATTAATGCTTATCGCCGGTACCCTGCCAGCTTTGGCGGCAGCACAAGATCGCCCTAATATTATCTATATTATGTGCGACGATATGGGTTATGGCGACCTGGGTTGCTATGGTCAGCAATTGATCTCGACACCCAACCTCGACAAAATGGCAGCCGAAGGCATGCGCTTCACTCAAGCCTACGCTGGTAGCCCTGTGAGTGCGCCCTCGCGTGCAAGTTTCATGACAGGTCAACACACAGGCCACGTACACGTACGTGGTAACCGCGAGTACTGGCAAAGCGCTCGCCAGGAAAATATGTTTGGCTCTAACCCCGACTATCGCATCATCGGTCAGGAACCCTATAAGAATACGCACAAGATTGTGCCCGAATTGTTCAAGGAAGCCGGCTACCGCACCGGTATGTTTGGCAAGTGGGCTGGTGGTTACTACAACCTGCAGTACCCCGATACCTACAAGGTCGATGCTCAGGGCAACACCATCACCAGTGCTTCTGGCACCAGCAGTTCGGCGTCATTGCCCAACAAGCGCGGCATCGACTGCTACTACGGACCTATCTGCCAATTCCAGGCACACACCTACTATCCCAACTTCCTCAATCGCTACGACCCCGAAAAGTATGGCGACAAGCATATCGTTGTGGATACATTGAAGCAGAATATCCAGCACCGCGACGTATCGTCAGGTCACCCCGACTATGAAAATCGTGCGCAATACACAGCCGACCTCATTCACCAATATGCGCTCGACTGGATCGACCGTCAGGAAGCCGACAAACCCTTCCTCGGCATCTTCACCTACACACTGCCTCACGCAGAATTGTGGCAACCCAATGACAGTATCTTGCAAAAGTACACCCAGGCGTTTGCTTGCGACGACAGCGGCTTTGGTGGTGCATTCGGTTCATGGTATTACAAGAACGCCAACCGTCATGCGCAATTCGCAGCTATGATCACACGTCTCGATACTCAGGTAGGTGAAATCTTCAAAAAACTCGAAGAAAAGGGCCTTGCTGACAATACCCTCGTGATCTTCACCTCGGACAACGGACCTCACGAAGAGGGTGGTGCAGATCCCGCATGGTTCAACCGCGATGGTCTGTTGCGTGGCACAAAGCGCTCTACACACGAAGGCGGTATCCGCGTGCCCTTCATTGCCAAAGGTCCCGGTGTGCCAGCAGGAACAGTGAACGATCACCAATTGGCATTCTACGACCTGATGCCTACACTCCTCGACTATGCAGGACTCAATGGCGATGCTTACAGTCGCAAGGCGAGCACAGCTACACAGCGCTGGGACGGCGTGTCGTTCAACAATACGCTCCGTGGTAATGATGCCGCACAGGAAAAGCACGAATTCCTGTACTGGGAATTCCACGAAACCAACATGATGGCGCTGCGTATGGGCGACTGGAAGTTGGTAGTCAAAGATGGTGCGACTCAACTCTACGACCTCTCTGTCGATGTGCACGAAGATACCAACGTAGCAGCCGAAAATCCTGATGTGGTGAAGAAGATGGTGCAAATCATCAACCAAGAGCACACCACCAGCGATTTGTTCAAGGTGACTATGCCAGGAGAATCTACTAAGAGATAATGATGGTATTCTGCTAAGCGTCTGGTGTGCTCTGCATGTAAGGCATACTGCGACGCTTCCCCTCCATACAATATATTAATATATACAATTATGAAAAAGATATTCACCCTATGCTTGTTGCTGGTCGCAGCCGTTCAAGGTTGGGCTTTCGAACAAGATAAATACTATACCATCAATCGCAATGGTGAGACTGGTTCGTACATCTATGCCGCAGATGGCGTGATGCAGACTGGCGCGCTCAATGCTGACAATGGTGCTTATGTGTGGCAGTTTATTCCCACAGGCAAGGCAGACTGCTACTACATCAAAAACGTGGCGACTGATACCTATATGCAGACGTGCAATATCACCCTCAGTACGAATGTGCAGTTGGGCAACGACCCCGTGGAATATTATGTAAGCCGCGGTGCTGGCACGACTGGTAGTGGTACGACTTATTTCCTGGCTTCTAATGACCAGGGTGCGATCAACTACAACGACGATGCTACTCTTGGTCTCAACAAAGGTGCTACTGGTGTAGTGGCTTACTATGTGAAGACAGGTCGTGGCAACTCTTATTGGGAAATCCAGGAGACCAGTTACAATACGACTGCTCCAGAACCTCCCGCAGACGAAGATCCCGACGTTTGCTCTACTATTGCAGCCTATCGTCTGCCATGTGGTACTTACTCGGCTAAGACGCGTTTGACTCAAGTAGACATCACTGGCGACGGCGTATTGACTGAATTGCACTACAAGCCCTCGACTACTGGCCGCTATACGCTCTACACCCAGGAACGTGCAGAGTTGATGCACGAAGGCAAGGTGAAATTGACTGCAAAACTGGTTGGCGCAAGTGAAACTGGTTTGGTGGTGACTGTTTGGGCGGACTTCAACGGAGACGGCACTTTTGAACAAAGCGTAAAACCTACCTTGGGCGAATTGCTCGAAGCAGAATTCACCGTACCCGCTGGCAAGGCTACAAATGGTCGCTTCCGTATCCGTGTGGATCAAAGCGGTGGCGAATCTCCCAATGCCGATTTCTATGGCACAATGTACGATTTGCCCTTCACCCTGGGTGCAGTACAAACACAACGTACCCTGCAAGTATCAACTAATACTGCCGACCGCGGTACAGTGAGCATCAAGGGTACAAGCGAGAAGGTGTTGAACGTAGCACCTGGTACAGAAGTCACAGTCGTGGCTGAGGTGAAAGAAGGTTTCTACTTCCACGGTTGGCGCAAGGGCAGAACTATCGTTTCCTATAAGCCAGAATATACAACTACTATGACCGAAAACAAAAACCTTGTGGCTGTATTTGCAACAGTTGAAGGCGAGGTCGAAGTAGAGGATGATGGTACTTATCCCGTCAACTTCCCAAAGAACACTACGGCGACTCGCACAGACCGCAAACTTAATGCTGTCTCTCTGACCGCATCTGGTGGCGAAAAGCAAACGTTGAGCGTAGGCGGTAGCAAGGTGTACAACGATTTGACTACAAAGGAAAGCAACTACCTGAAATGTATGCCAGGCGAAACGCTGACTGCAGAATTCTCATACACCGGTGTGTGGATGCACGGCTACGTTTTCGTGGATGAAAACAACGACAAGCAGTTCTCGTTCACTGAAGGCGACACCAAGCAGGAAGGTACAGAAGTAAAGTCTTTCAGCTTCTATTCAGGTGACTTCAACAATGATGCCAGCGGTTACAACTCTGCCGGCACAGCTATCTCGGGCGACAGACGCAATACGCTCGTATGTCCTGCATTCCAAGCACCTGCAGAATCGGGCAACTACCGCATTCGTTTCAAGGTGGACTGGAACAGCGTAGACCCAGGCGGCCAATTGGCAGCCGATGGTACTGCTACAGGCACCAATGGTATCATCGCCAACGGTGGTTTTATCGTAGACGCCATCCTCTGTGTGGGCGAAGCGACAGGTATTGAGTCTGTCGAAAGTTCACAAAGCGCAACAATATACTCACTTGATGGTCGTCGCATCAACAACACACACAAATTGCCTAAGGGAGTATACATCAAGAATGGTAAAAAAATTTTGGTAAAATAAGGTAACTTGGCATAAAATTTGACAAGTATCTATACACAAAAAGTAACACATTGAAAACTCTTGCTCGAATATAATTGAGCAGGAGTTTTTCTTTATTTTGCCATCAAATAATCATATATATGTTGCAATATTCCTATTCAAATTTATTTCCCAATAGTAAAAAAAGTAGACAGAACATTTGCTTTCTCACACCAAAAATGTGTAATATTGCATACAAATAAAATTGGGTACTGATTGACCATGAACAACACAAAGCATATTTTGGTAGTAGACGATGAGATCGACTTACGAGAAATCCTGCAATGCAACCTCGAAAACGCCGGTTATATTGTCGATACAGCCGTATCAGCAGAAGAGGCTCTCACCCTCCTTTCACCACAGCACGATTTAATTCTACTGGACGTCATGATGGGAGGAATGTCTGGGTATAAAATGGCAGAACGTTTGAGGAAAGTCGAAAAAAATCACATCCCAATCATTTTTTTAACAGCCAAAGATACAGAGAACGATATCTTGACGGGGTTTTCAGTCGGTGGTGATGATTATATCTCAAAACCCTTTTCACTGCAAGAGGTCTTAGCTCGTGTTAGCGCCGTTTTGCGTAGAGCAGAAATGGCCAAGGCTGCACCAGCTGTCCTATCCGAAGACAGCATCCTGTTGGATACTTTGCGCAAAATCGTTGTAGTCAATCAGCAAGCAATACGCCTTTCGCCAAAAGAATTAGGCATTCTACAACTACTCCTAACACACAAAGGCAGAGTGTTCTCGCGCGACGAAATTTTGGCCGAAGTATGGCGAGGTGAAAGCTATGTAGGTGGACGTACGATAGACGTACACATTGCCAACTTACGCAAAAAATTAGGCAAGGAAGGCGAAAGGATCAACAACAGGCAGGGATACGGCTATTGTTTGGAATAGTCATAATCACTTCACCTTTTCTCACGCCCTACAACACATGTTATGAAGACACTATCATACAGAGCCAGGCTACTGCTCAACTTTAGTATCATATTCGTACTCTTTGCCTTTATCCTGCTGGGATTTCAATATTACCGTGAGGTCGAAAATCGCAAAGCATTGCTGGAGGTACGATTAGAAAGCTTTGCTGATATTATCGAAAAGCAAATTCGACAATCACCAGATAGCGCAACAACAGAGATACTACAATCACTTCGTAGTGTTCTACCTCAGGAATTGCGCATTACGATTATTTCAAAGGAAGGAATGGTGAGTTATGAATCCGACAAGGATGGTCTGCCCAACATCTCCAATCACAGGGAGCGCCCCGAAGTAAAGTCCGCATTGACCAAAGGATTTGGCATCGATATTAGAGAGAGTGAAACTTTGCAGAAACCCTATTTCTATTATGCTAAAGTTTATCACAACCATGTCATACGCGTGGCGTTACCTTATAATGCAGAAATCAAGAACTTCATGCATGTAAGCAATATCTTCCTTTGGTTCACGCTGCTGATCTTTCCCATTGTCATCGTAGCCCTGATCTATATTTCCGGACGCTTTGGGCGCGCTATAGCAGGTCTGCAGCACTTTGTCGACTCCGCTGAGCGAGGACTAATGGATTACGGCAACATTTCATTTCCCCACAACGAATTAGGAGATATCGCTTCGAAAGTGCTCAGGATGTACCAGGACTTGGAACAAAAGACGTTGCAGGTGGGATTGGAAAGGGAAAGATTGATGAAACACTTTCACTACTTTGAAGAAGGTATTGCTATTTTCTCTGCACAGCGACAGAAGGTGTATTCTAACCCACGCTTCCTGCAATATGTCAATGTGATTCTTGATATCACAACTTCCTCTGTTGATGCGATATGGTCTGAAGAATCATTTCGCCCGATCCAAGAATTTCTCGACCAGCACCAGGGTCGTGGTACATGGAGTGCCGACACTTCTGTGTATCGCGAAACGCTAAGTGTAGGTAGTTCGCATTTTGCCGCACAAGTAGTAGTGTATAGCGACCGCAGTTTCGAAATCACGTTATCTGATATCACAAAAACTGAGAAGAATCGTCTGCTCAAACAGCAAATGAGTCATAACATCAGCCATGAGTTGCGTACTCCAGTAAGTAGTATCCGAGGTTTTCTGGAAACACTAATCAGTTGCGAGAACTTGAGCGCTGAACGCAGACGAGACTTCCTGCAAAGAGCATTACTGCAAGTCGAAAGGCTTTCAGACTTAATTCGTGACGTCGCTTTGATTTCGAAAATAGAAGAAGCTGCCGCAACTCTACCTCGAGAAGAAATAGACATCAAACAAGTCGTAGAGGAAACAATAGAAGAATTGCAAGGCGAATTGGCAAAACAAAGTATGACAACCCACGTAGATATTCCAGCGGAAAGTACGATTTATGGCAACTACTCGTTGCTGCATTCCATCTTCCGCAATCTCTTGGAAAATTCTATCAGATATGCAGGACAGGGTACTAAGGTTGAAATTTCTTGTTACAAGAAAAATTCTGATACCCTCTTCTTTCGCTACTACAACAACGGCGTACAAATTCCCGAGGAGCACTTGCCGCGACTATTTGAACGCTTCTATCGTATCACAGAAGGGCGCACCAGAGATTGCGGCGGCACAGGTTTAGGACTGTCTATAGTCAAAAATGCCGTCAACTTTCATTCGGGAGATATTATTGTAAAAAACCTGCTCGACCAAGGCGTAGAATTTCTATTTACGCTCAAACGCGGTAAATAAACATAAACTCACTCGCCATAAGGTCATAAAAATGCGTAACTTTGCGCTTTTAAAATAAAAAATCACCTATGAATCGTTTTCTATACTTATCTCTATTTTTTGTAACCCTTATTCTACAAACTCAATGCCAAAAGTTCGACGAAATTGATGAACGTTTCGAACAATTGGAACAAAGAGTAAGCAACCTTGAAGATGCGACAAAAGCACTGCAAGATGCTATCAATGCTGGTGCCTTAATCACAAAGGTGGAAAAGACCGAGACTGGCTTCAAAGTAACCTTTTCAGACAACACATCAATCGACATCTACAATGGTATAAATGCTATCACGCCGCTCCTTCTTATAGATATGGATGGATTTTGGACTATCTCGTACGACGGAGGTACCACCTATACTCGTCTGCAAAATAACAATGGAGAATTCATCCAAAGCAAAGGCGACAAGGGGGATAAGGGGGATAAGGGAGACAAAGGAGAGCAAGGAGATAAAGGTGACAAGGGCGAACAGGGAGATAAGGGTGAACAAGGAGACAAAGGCGACAAAGGCGAACAAGGAGATAAGGGTGAACAAGGCGACAAAGGCGACAAAGGCGAACAGGGTGAGAAGGGAGAAGATGGCAACTGTGTTCGCGTCGTAGTAAAAGATGGTTATTACGCCTACGAAGTCTATAATCCTGCCGATCCCAACACTGTGTTGGAAAGTATTCAGACTGCCTTCAGCGCAGACGAATCCAAAGTGCTTCATGGTATTACTCAGGACGACAATACCCGTGAGATTACACTGACGATGGCTGATGGAAAAAGTTTTACATTTAACCAAACACCGCGCACACCTACTAGTATTGCCATGCTGCGTACCCAACCGCTCAGGATGGGAGCCGGCGAAGTGATTTCGTTTGAGTTTCGCGTCAATCCCTCAAATGCAGTGTTCAATTATAATGTAGAAGATCCGAATTGTGAAATATTCCTGGACAAAGTAGCCGAACTTCGTAGCAGCTATATCACTGCGCCGAACGACTATCACTTGGTTCGTATCGAGCAGACCTATGATGCTCAGGGCGTGATGAAGCGTGGACAATTCCGTGCCTATATTAAGGACCAACAGATAAGCACTACGTACGACGATGCCGTAGCCTTGGTGATACGCACCAAGAATCAGGCAGGCGAGGAAGTAGAGATTTCTTCATCAGCAGTCGAGTTGAAATACGCAGGCAACACCTTCAGCGCATTTGGCTTTTTGAAGCAGCACAATGAAGGCAATCTTCATCAAGATGCCGAAGCGCACATCGACGGCAATAACATACAAATTGCTTCACTCTTTATCAATTCGCCCACGAAGCTCGTTGCGTCGTTCAAGACCAACGGCAAAAAGGTTTTTGTGAACGGCGTCGAACAATTCAGCGGTATCACGGCCAATGACTTCAGCACCCCCGTCATCTATCGTATAGTGGACGACAACGGCGAGTGGAACGAGTACAAGGTGTCCGTCATCAATTCCGGTCTCCCCGTCGTCTATATCAATACACCCGAGGGAACCCAAATCACCAGTAAGGAAGTGTGGGTAAAGCATGCAGATCTCAGCATTCAGGGGTCGGATGGTATCACCTCCTATCAAGGCAAAACGTCAATCAGGGGGCGTGGCAATTCATCATGGAACTATCCAAAGAAACCTTATGCGTTGAAGTTGGACGAAGCATCCGAAATCCTGGGCATGCCAGCCCATAAGCGCTGGGTACTTTTGGCCAACTATATGGACCGCACCCTGCTGCGCAATCACATGGCGTTTAAGATTGGCGAAGCAAGTGGACTCCCCTACACACCAAGGGGGCAGTTTGTCGAAGTAGTGATGAATGGTAAGCACATCGGCAACTACTATCTTTGCGAGCAAATCAAGATTGGTGAAAATCGTGTGAATATCCATGAAATTGAAGCTGGGGATAGTACTGCTACGGGTGGTTTCTTGTTGGAACTTGACAAATATTTTGACGAGGACCATAAATTTAGATCTGCCTACAAGAAACTGCCTTTTATGATTCAGGCGCCCGAGGATGAAGTTATCACGGCTGCGCACAAGACGTATATCGAGAAATACATCAACGACTATGAATATGATTTGATCTACAATCTTTCGACAAAGAAATATTTGGATTATATCGACATCTATTCATTCATTGATTACTGGCTGGCGGTAGAGTTGGCGATGAATTCCGAGCCGAGCCATCCCAAGTCAGTCTTTATGTACAAGGACCGAGATGGTCTGCTCTGTGCCGGACCTATGTGGGATTTTGACTGGGGAACCTTCCGTCCCGAGTTGACAGAAAAATACGCTGTCAGAAACACACTCTACTACAGCAATCTGTTCCGCAGTTATCACTTCGTAGAGCAGGTCAAGGAGAGATGGAAAACGGCTAAACCAAGGTATGAGGCACTGATAGATGTGTTCGAACAGGAAGCAGCTAAGTTGAAAAATTCAGACCAAATGAATATCGCTCTATGGCCCATTGCCACCAGAGAGAATGGTGACGAGACGATGAGTTTTGATGAAGCTGTGGCACGCATGAAGCAGACCTACGCAGATAAGCTGAAATGGTTGGATGCACAGATTAATGCGATGTAGAAAATAGTCCGGATAATTATAGAAAAAAACTTTTTAGAATGTATCTATACCTAAAAAGTTGATATGGTGAATGGAGATTTAATCATTGCGTGCAAAGTTTGACTATGCCAAGTATAATCCAAAATAAGTCGTATATGAATTTTTTATATACGAGACCTATTTTCTTGTTTTTTATATACCTCCACAATAAATAAGTAGTGCTTATGGTATATATACTGAAAAGGACGTAGGCTACTATGTCTATCCAATAGATTTCAGTGGAGAAAGAGATGACCATAAATAAAACCCCAAAGTCAAAAGACCATTCTTTCAAATCTTTCATGCAGGTTTATTTTCTATTATTAATACAATCCCCAAATTCATAAACCATCCAAACAATTCCCACATAACCTGATGTACGTTTCGCAAATGCTTTGATTATCTGTTTTGTTGTTTTAGCAGTCATAAGCATTTTTTTACTTAGAAAATAACAATCTCTGTTATTAAATATTCGTTGTAGCCTTATTCGAAATACAAGCTTAGCACCACCATATTTGCCACGCCGCCGTTCAGGCTCTCGGTGAATACCTTTTGCGTGGGGTCGAGCAAGTCGGTGCGTTTCTTATCCAGGATATTATTCAGTCCGAAGCAGAATTTCAGTTCGGGAATCAATTTGAAGAAAGGCATATAGAGGTCGCAACCAAACCCTATCTCGAGCATCATATTAAAGGGTTTGACTCTCACTTTGGAGTTCTTGCCAGTGGTCAGGTCAAACATCGGCGACGCACCGCCTATGACGTAGGGGCGGAAGTTATTGTAGCGCGGCGCACTCACTTTCAGATTGAGCGGCAGGGCAATGTATGTAGACTTCATGTTTTGACCCGCCGTCGTGCCGTCAGCCAGATTGCGAAATTTCAGGTGCTTGCTGCCAAAGTGGAGAGAGGGCATCAGTCGCAGGCCTAAGTATTTGTGCATGCGCCATTCGCCCAGCACACCCACGCTGAATCCTGGTCCATGCTGATCGTTTTCCACCAGCCACTGCGCGCCAGTGGCGGGATCAATGTAACCATTGTTTTCCAGCTTGATGCTTTGGTCGTGCATACCGACAAAGAAGCCGTAGTGAAAACGTCTCTCGTCGATGAAGGGTTTATACTGCACCTTGCGCTCCTGCGCCCTTGCCATGCCACCAAGGCACATCAAGAGTACAAGCATCAAAGTCCATTTGCTATTTAGTATTCCCTTCATCATTTTTGTACAACTGCTTTGTGAGCATTTCCTATTGAAAACGCAAAATTACGCTTTTTATTGTATTTCGTCCCTACTTATCTTGTGAAAATGTGTCGACAAGGCTCTGTTGTAGCTTTCCCATTAGTAAAAAGACAATTTTGTCAAAATTTTATTCCCCACCGCGAATATCTTCTATCCACTGCTGATAGCATCGCACCAAATCCGGGCGCTCTTTTGCCAAATTCTTTTTTTCCGCAGGGTCCTTCTTTATATTATACAATTGAGGTTCGGGACTATTTCCCGTTTCAATGCCCGTACCCCAAGGGACGTGCAAAGGACCAACCTTTGGTGGGATGTATTTCCAATTATTTGCGCGTAAGGAAAGCGTATGGTTGTACGCCATCTTTATAGCAGAAGGACGATTTGATTTATTTTTGCCCAACCAAGTTTTGAGATGATTTTGGCTATCTGTATTTGTTGTAAAGGATAAGTCTTGATTTGTCAGCGCAGCCATAGATGCCAAGCAATCGATGTGTGATATAAGCGCATCACTCACTTTACCCTTGCCTCGACAACCTGCCCCTGATACAATAAAGGGAACTACTGACCCCGCTTCATAAGAACTATATTTTCCTCCTCGCCATGGTCCGCCAGCTTGGTGACCATTTGCCAATTCTTCCGCTTGGTCTTCGTATCCATCATCAAGCACTGGCCCGTTGTCGCTAGTCAGAATGATCAACGTATTATCGGCAATACCCAATTCGCGCAGGGCTTGTGTCACTTTCCCAACGGTTTCGTCAAATTGCAGTATGGCTTCACCACGCAATCCCATCGCACTTTTGCCGCGGAAGCGTTCGTGTGGCATTCGTGGCACGTGTACGTCGTTGGTACAAAGGTAGAGAAAAAATGGCTCATTGGCATTCTGCGCAATAAACTCGACAGCGTGTGTAGCAATAGAGTCTGCAATATCTTCATCTCTCCACAAAGCTGCACCCCCGCCTTTCATATACCCAATTCGGCTTATTCCATTCACCACACTTTGGTCGTGTCCGTGACTGGGACGTAGTTTCGTCAGCAATTCGGGGTTTTCTCGTCCTGTCGGTTCGCCTGCAAAATTTTGCTGATAACTGACCTCGATTGGCGCAGACGCATCATAGTTTGCCACACGTCCCTGCTCAATATACACGCACGGCACTCGGTCTGCAGTAGCCGCCATGATATAATGATAGTCGAAACCCAAGTCGGCAGGAGTCACATCCAAAGTACCATTCCAGTCTTGCTGCGCAGTCACACTACCTAGTCCTAGATGCCATTTCCCTATTGCAGCAGTGCGATAACCAGCTTGTTTGAATACGTCGGCTACTGTCGTTTGTTCGCTCTTGATAATAGACGCCGCATTGCCTGCAGCCACATCTGTGCCCCGTTGGCGAAATGGATATTGCCCTGTGAGCAGAGAATAGCGCGAAGGCGTACTTGTCGCAGCACAAGCATGTGCGTTAGTGAAACGAACGCCCGCTTGTGCCAGGCTGTCTACGTGTGGCGTTTTGATGAGCTGTGCACCATAGCAGGACAAATCTCCAAAACCGAGGTCGTCTGCCAATATTAATATGACGTTGGGGTGTGAAGATTGTGCCTGTGCCGCAACACCACAAGCCAGGGTAAGTGTACCAAATAAAACTGTTTTTTTCATATAGAACATATTGCGTTCAATCAAGGCCTGAGATACTGTCTCGCCGCCTCGATAATATCGTCACAACCTCTTTCCAAAAATCGAGGTTGCAAGTCTACTTTGATATCAGGTGAGATGCCCGCTTCGATAGGTTTCATCTCTTTGGTAAAAGTAGGGCAAGCCGAGAAACGCAGTGTCCATCCGTTGGGCAACTCCGTAGACAATGGCAGGCCGCCCCCTCCGCCTGTGATGTCGCCAATTATTGTTGCGTTGTCTGCCTCACTCATATAGAGTACGAAGGCATTGGCAGCGCTATAAGTGCGACGGTTGGTCAGTACCGCCACAGGTTTCTGCCAACGCAGGCCTATGAATGGCGTGATTTCGATAGGTATGGGGGCAGAAAAGTCTTCGTGGCTGGGCCCTTCCTTATGTGAAAAACAACCGACGGTTTTGGTCTGGTTGAAAAAGATTGATGCCAAGTGTTGGGCAGCTGTGACCATGCCTCCGCCATTATTCCTGACGTCAATAATAAGGGCATCGCAGGGCGCCAGGTGTTGTATCATTACGTGCAGGTTGCCATCTCCGAATCCGTTGGCAAATGTCGAACAGCGGATGTATCCTATGTTGTCGTCGAGGATACGATATTTCAAGCCAGCAGCAGTTTGATAATCTTCGGCACGGCCTAAATAAATTCTTTCCAGACTATCCGAGTAGTTCATGGGGTAATCATCATACCATTTGCCGTAGCGTGCCACGTCGTGAGCGGCTGAGAGATTGACGTGCCCGTCGCGAAGTTCGCACACCATGTTGCCGAGTAGTTCGAACAGTTGATGGTCGGTCATTTCCTCGTTGACCGAGGGCGAGTAGCGCTCATACACTTCGTTCCAGTCCAGACCAAATTGTTCCTGCTTCTGGGCAAAGAAACAATAGCGCTGATCCAATTGTTGCCAGCATGCTTCGAAGTTGCCACGGCGTGTATCCTGTGGTACATCCTCTGTGATGCATGATGTGAAAAGCAAGACCAACAGACAACCAACACTACTGCACAATCTACGCATCAACGCAGAATGGCCAAATGTCGCACGTATCCTATGGTGAAATAGTGATTCCATGAGTGTCGTTTAAGGTGGTGAAGTTCGCTCTGCCTGATATCTCCCCAGTAGCCCAGGGATAGTTTGGCACGCCCCAAGGGGATTGAGATCTGTGTGAATAGTCGTGCCGAGGGGGCGTTGATGGGATGCGTGAATTGAATGTTCTTGTTGTAGTTACCTAGCGAAAAGATCTCGTAATAACTTTGTCCGTAGTTGGGGGTAAACCTGGCGCCGACGAGGGGCAGGTCCAGTTGTGCCGAGGCACTCCATTCTCTGCTCCATAGGTGGAAGGGTTGTTCGGCTATCAGACTTAGTCCTAAGTTCACGCCGGCTCGTCCCTGCTCAGGGTTGTTGCCGCCACGCGTCAGGTAGGTGAATCCCAAATCCACCTCGCCCATGCCACCCACAGCCAGTCGTGTCTTGCTGGGCAAGTGGAAATTGTAGTGCCAGGCTACGGCTGCAGTCAAGTCGCCACTGTAAGCTCTGCCGCGGTCGGCGACAGATTCCAGGAAACCTACGTTGCCGCTATAGAATCCCTGCACGCTGACCTTGCCTGCGCCCCAGCGTGCCAAGCGTTCGGCGCGATGCAGGACGCCCACGGCGGGACCTGCGTGCGTGATGGGAGACAGGTAGGTGTCCAGTACGTTGGCATGTCCCACGGCCAGGTGTAGTTCCTTGCGCACTGGATTCAGGCTGTCGGACATCAGATGTCGCAAACTTTGTGCTTGGGTAGAAAAAGGCAAGGTGACACATAGTGCCACCCAACAAATACCTTTTACAAATATGTCCTTACTGCTATACAATATAAGATTTGTGTAGAGTTTCCGACCGAAGTCAGACAGTATCACTTGCCCGACTTTTTGTATTTCTTAAAGATCATCCATGCCACGCCCAATACGACAATCGCCAAGAGGCTATAGCCTATCACATGGCTGTATTCCGTAGCGAGATTTGCCACATCTTCTGGTGTCTTGACATCAGGAAAAATCTTATAAATAGCATAGCCGATTGCAGCCAATACAATATTCCAGATACCTGCACCAATAGTGGTGTAGAGCAGGAAGGGAGCCATTTTCATTCGCGCCAAACCTGCGGGAATAGAGATCAATTGGCGTACCACTGTCACCAGACGTCCGATGAGCGTTGATACAGCACCGTGTTTGCGGAAGTATTCTTCGGACAATTCGATCTTCTCCTGATTGAGCAGACAAAGGTGTCCAAACCTGCTATTCGCGAACTTGTAGATAATAGGTCTGCCCAACCAGCGCGCCAACCAATAGTTGATCAATGCACCCAAGTCAGCACCGATAGTTGCTACTATCACGACCATCACGATACTCATCTCGTCACTTTGCATCGCCATCCACGCTGCCGGAGGTACGATCACCTCGGAAGGGAAAGGGATGAAAGAACTTTCGATAGTCATGAATATCAGCACCACCCAGTAGTTGAGTGATTCCAATACCCACTGAATTAATTCTGCCATAATTGTCGATCATTTCGTGGTAAGAATCCGCAGGCGACAAAGAGATGCCGTGGAGCCGACAGCAAGCATAATCTGCACAAGCCTTGTCGTCTCCACCATTTGGTCTATCACCCCCGGAGCCTTCCCCCTTATTAATATTACTTACCCCACTCGCTTGGGTTGCTTCTCCAGCTATTGAGCATTTCTACGTGTTCTGATTTGATGTAGCCAGTTTCGAGTGCCACGGCTACCACTGCTTCGTAGTTGGTCAGTGTGGTCAGTGTCACGCCAGCCTTTTCGAAAGCTTCAGCAGCTACGGGGAAGCCGTAAGTATAGCTTGCCACCATGCCGATCACTTCGCAACCGTGAGCGCGGAGTGCTTCTACGGCCTTCAGGCTGCTACCGCCTGTCGAGATCAAGTCTTCGATGACGACCACCTTCATACCTGGTTGCAAGTCGCCTTCGATCAGGTTGGTCATACCATGGTCTTTTGCCTTAGAACGAACGTATGCGAAGGGCAAGCCCAAAGCATCTGCTACCAAAGCGCCTTGTGCGATAGCGCCTGTAGCTACACCTGCTACGGCTTCTGCTTCTGGATACAATTCGGCAACGATGCGGCTCAATTCGAGCTTGACGAACGAGCGCAAGCCTGGGAATGCCAGAGTCTTGCGGTTGTCGCAATAGAAAGGAGACTTCCATCCGCTTGCCCAAGTGAAGGGATTTTCGGGTTGCAACTTGATGGCTTTAACATCGAGGAGTTTCTTCGCAAAAATTTGTTCGAGAGTATTCATATTGTATAAAATTTTTAAGTATTTCTGTGTAAATTGGTTTGAAGTGAAAACCGCAAATACGGAATCACGGCAAAGTTACACAAATTTATTCTTATTATGTGCTTTATGTACGTTTTTTATTGCAGCGCCTATGCTTGATTGAATTTTACATTTTCAAAAAACGCTAAAAATTTTCACTAACGGGCTGCTCGTTCTAGAAGAGGAACTGTGCACGATATCAGACCTCGGGTGAAAAGTCAAGGATCTTTTGTGCGTTTCATCAATAAAGCCTTGACTTTTTTTGATGCAAAATTCTCTTTTGAATATATCAAAAAAAGAAAGTTCCCAATATCTGCGACAGAAATTGGGAACCTTGTTTTCTTGTTTCTCTGATTGCAAATTATGCACCTGGAGAAATAGCGCCGCTTGGGCAAACATCAGCACAAGTGCCGCAGTCTACACAAACTTCAGGATCGATAGAATAGATTGAACCTTCAGAAATAGCGCCAGTAGGACATTCATCGATGCAAGTGCCACAAGCAATGCAATCTTCACTAATTACGTATGCCATAATACTTAGTTTTTTAGGGTTTAAATTCTTATTGAGATGGCAAAGGTAGTGAAAGGTAAGTGAAATGACAAATAAAAAATGATATTTTTTTGATTTGGCATAGACGAGCCACTTTCTACCTCATAAAAAGTCTACTTATATTGTAGAATTAAAACAGAAAATGTCCGCAATCATTATGGTCGCAGACATTTCATTTATCTTTTCAGAAGGCAGGATTTATTTCATCCAAACCTTTTGTACTGTACCACCAGCCTTGACTATATATACGCCAGGCGCAAGTGAGATATGCGCTTCGGCAGTTTGGCTTTGGTGCAGGATACGTCCGTCCATGCTCACGACCTTAATAGTTTCTGTCCGTGGCATACGCACTGTCAGCACTCCACGTTGCTGTGTGATTTCAGCATCTGTTGCTACAGCGTGATCAATACCTGTTGGCGTCTCGGTGACGTGGAGTTCGCTGACATAGATATAGAAGTGTGTACGCGCTCCGCCGATATGCAGGCCGACGTGGTAGAGCCCGCTTTCCTTCACCTGGAAGGGATCGGAGTAGAGGTACTTTTCTTCTGTATAGTCTACATCCTGGCTCTTCATAATCTGAGTGGTGAGTGCTGTGGTATCAGCTGCCGTGCCAACCCATGCTGAGATTTTGCCGGCATATTCGTCTGCTTCACCTCGCACGGCGCAACGCATAGTGTAGTCCTTGCCTTTTTCCAAATAGAGAGCGGGAGAAACGAGCCAGTCGTCGTTCTCGGGTGCGAGTCCCCACAGATAGGTTGCAGTGGGCGAGTGAGTGCCCTCCTCGGGATAGACACCCCAAGTCCAGTAGCAGTCGTCGCCGTTAGCATCGATTGAAGTATAGAGAATATAGTCCCACACGTCCATCAGATCACTCTTGTATGGCAGATTAAAGTAGTTGCCAAGAGTATCAATATTCGACTCTGCCTTTTCGCTGGTATAGCCGTTGACTTTTGCTTTGAGTTGGTAGTAATAAGGTGTGATACCTTCGACTGGAAGTTCTTCCGAGAAACTATTTCCCTTGAAGTCTGCTGCCACACGTACACCTTCGGGCAAACGGATGATTTCGTGCGTCAGATTTGCATTATCTACATATCCACCATTCACACCACGTTCGAGCGTTTCCCAAGTAATACTGAGTTTACCACCCTCTGCTGTGAGGCGGAGGTTTTGAGGCGCTTGTGGTTGGTCATTACCAATGTAGCTATCCAGGAAGTATGGTGCAGATTCGCCTACTTTGTTGGCCACCTTGATAGTGAAGCGATAATTGCCGTCAGCCTTGACGCTACAATCTGCTGCTACTTCGTCGCCAGGCATACCCTTGCCTTGCGCCAGGAGTTCCTTTTCGTTGTGGAGAGTCCAGGTCAATTCGTCGGTCAATTCATTGAAATCTGTATCCATCCAGGGCAATGCAAAACGGATCTTACCTTGTAATGCACCATCTACGAAGTCTGCACGCGCAGCCTCTACAGCAGCCGGCGTTCCTTGAGCCTTTGGCGCCGCCTTGAGGAAGATGCCTGTGATCTGTTGACCATTGGGATAATTTACAAGGAGTGTTGCTTGCGCAGTAGTGACGTCTACGACATAGAGTGCACCGCCTGCATCAGTATATGCCGACCAATAGAGCTGGCCCGTAGCGGGATCAAAAGTAGCCGAACAGTCGCTGGTAGGTACTACGCCAGTCGAACCCACGAGTTGGAGTTTGGCATTAGTCTTGTCCACCTTGTAGAGCTGACCCTTCATGTCGATACCATAGAGTTGACCCTTGGCATCAGCAGCCAAAGCACAAAGACGTTCGATAGGCGCAATAGCAGTCTTTTGTGCTGTCTTCAGATCCAT
This sequence comes from Prevotellaceae bacterium, assembly GCA_021153165.1. Lineage (GTDB taxonomy): Bacteria > Bacteroidota > Bacteroidia > Bacteroidales > Bacteroidaceae > Alloprevotella. The sequence goes on along the minus strand of JAGKTZ010000011.1, from coordinate 7,613 downwards.
TGTACTGAGCACAAAAGAACCATCGCCCTTGCCGTTAAGGCTACAAGCATAGACGTTGCCCGTAGTCTCATCATAGGTCATATCGGATGCGATGTAGGAGTAGTCGATCATGATCATTTCGTCACCGATGCTCTTCCAGGTTTTTGTCTCGGGGTCGGCGGCTACATAAGTTGCAGCCAACATACCAAAGTAGTCCATAAACGAGAGCACATAGTACGTGCCATCCACATACACCGCGCCACCCGACCCTGTCAGCACCATATCGTAGTCCTGCCAAATCAGTTGTGGGTCAGCATCAGTATTTGCATCAATTTGCATCAAACCATACTTTTGCACATCGTCATTGGAATAACGAAGCGCACCATAGATAGTGGGATGTGTGGTTTGAGAAAAACTGCACAAAGCAGTCACAAATGCTACAACCAGTAGCATCGCACGTCTAGCGAGTATCTTTTTCATAACAGAATAGCTTTTGTGTTTACATTTGTTTGCAAATTTATAAAAAAGTATTACAACTACACACTTTTATCACTTTTTTTCATACAAAAGTGTATAGTCTCTGCGACAAACCACCTTTTTCATAATATCCCATGAAAAAAGCAAAATAAATTTCGCGACGCCTCGTTAAAAAAAAGTCTAACCTTTTTTAAATTTCGCGACGTCTCGTTAAAAAAAGGTCTAGGTTTTTTTCAAGGGGGTAAAATGCTTGTAAAATTGCAGTCCTTACCATTCAAAAAAACAAGAGAAAAATAAAGATTGGAGCACCCATAGGCACTCCAATCTTCGTTATTTAGGGCACGACATCAAGTCGCCGATTCATTATTGAGCAGTCACTTCGAGCGCATATTCGTGGAAGTGGCGAACGCTCTTGAGCAAGCGGCGCAATTCGACGATGATTTGCTCGGTTTCCTGCACTGTGTGCAAGTAAAGGGTAGCTGATGTCAAGTTGACGTCCTCGGCATGCATCGCCTTGATAAAGGCGCGGCGCAAGGCTATGACTTCATCGCGCAGAGCATCACATTCGTTACGCAAGGGTTCGATTTCACTGACACGTTGCTGACGAAGCGCATCGACTGCACGCTCTGCCAAATTGCGGAACTTATCACGTATTGGCAAATATGCCTGGATATCTGCTGCAGGGATTGGCGTGAAGTTGTTATCCACGTGTTCGAGCGCAGGTTCATTAACGCGCAACAGCGCAAAGTGCATTTGGCGGAGCGAATTGTGAGCCAAATGGAACGCAGTGCTCAGAGTAATTGCTGTCGCAGGTTCGGTGCGGCGCAAGCAAATCATTTCGCGACGGCGCAAATTCTTAAGTTCACGCTTATTTTCAGCCAAAACTTTTGCCGAACGACGGATGGGTTTCAAGGACTCGTCGAACATACCGCCCACGGTATCATCGAATGCCTTCGAATAAACGGCTACCATCTCGCTGGTGGCTACGTTGAAGTGGCGTTCGAGCATCTTGACCAACTCTGTCTTGTCTTGTGTCTGCAACATCTGGGTGAAAAGCACATCGCCTTGCTTCATTTCGGCTTGTTTCTTCTTGTATTTAATTTGGCTATGAATCAATGCAAACACGGCACCTGAGATAATCAGCAAAGATACGACTACACCGCCATAATACATTGCCAAAGCAACAAAGAAACAAGCGGTGAAGGCTACACCAGCAGTGATCAACCAACCACCAATAACTGTCAATACACCAGTGATACGGAACACAGCGCTTTCGCGACTCCACGCACGGTCAGCAAGGCTTGTACCCATAGCGACCATAAAGGTGACGTAGGTCGTAGAGAGGGGCAATTTCAACGATGTGCCCACGGCGATCAACAAAGCCGCCATCACCAGATTAATAGAAGCACGCACGAGGTCGAATGTCGCACCTTCTACCTCTTCTTGCTCGGTAGGTGCCTGGAAGCGACTATCGATATAATGACGCACCTTGGCTGGCGTGATACGTGTCATAGTCTCGCCGACAGAATTACCCCAGCGCACAAGACTACGTGCTACGCGCGATGAACCAAACATCTCTTCGCCCTCGTCCTTGCTTGACAAGCTGATGGAAGTCTTTACCACATTGTGTGCTTTCTTAGACGTAGCCAAGGCAAAGACCATGATAAATCCTGCGACATAAAGGAATATTGGATGAGTGTCTGCTGGTCCATTGAGTTGCTCCATTGTAAATTGCGTAGGATCTGCAAAACCCGACGCTGCCCAGTATCCATAAGAAGAAAGACCTGCCAAAGGCACACCGATGAAGTTCACCAAGTCATTTCCAGCAAATGCAGTAGCCAGAGCAAAAGTACCTATCAGTACAACAATACGGAGCACATTCACCTTAAAGAAGTGCAAAATCTGCATCAATATGGTGAATACGACGAAGCAACCACCGAGGAGCAACAAGACGTTGTTGTTGACGTAATCCAATACTTCTGGTGTCATGAACGACAGGTGCTTCATGCCCTTAAACAACATGAAGTAAACAATAGAAGTAACGGCCAAGCCACCGAATATACCTATCTTCCAACGCAAGCGCGAACGGTAATTAAAGGTAAAGACGATGCGCGCCAGATATTGTACCAAGGTACCAAAAACAAAGGCTATAGCCACAGACAGGAAGATAGCAACGATCATCTGCAAAGCCTTGTCGGTATTCATAAAGTCACCGTAAGAAAGACCCGCCGCTGCCGAATCAAGCATTTTGAAGAGAGTCAGCGCAAACGTAGCTCCGAGCAATTCAAATACCATCGAAACGGTAGTAGACGTAGGCATGCCCAAAGTATTGAAGACATCCAACAGCACGATGTCTGTGACCATCACCGCCAGGAGAATGTACATAATTTCTTTGAAATAGAACATTTCTGGTCGGAAGACCCCGTGGCGCGCGATGTCCATCATGCCATCGCTCATCACTGCTCCACAAAATACACCAATAGCTGCAATAATCACGATAGTACGGAATTTTGCAGCCTTCGAACCAATAGCGGAATTTAGAAAGTTCACTGCGTCATTGCTCACTCCTACCCAAAGGTCGAAGATAGCCAGGACGAACAGGAAAATCACTATTCCTAAATAAATTGTTTCCATATAAAAAGGGTTAGTAAAAAATTAATATGCTTACCAATAATCGTTGGCAAAAATATTAACCTTTTGTTACTAACCCGTTAAAATATTGTTAAGTTTTGGTTAAGATTTATTTTTTCTACCTTACTTTAGATATTTACGATATCACCTTAAATATTTGCTACACGCATGATATCTGCAAAAACACCTGCTGCTGTCACCTCTGCACCTGCTCCATAGCCCTGGATAAGCATGGGATATTCGCGATAGCGTTCTGTGGTGAGCAATATAATATTATTAGAACCTTCGAGGTCATAGAAGGGGTGGCCGAGGGGAATCTCCTGCAATCCGACACTAGCCTTTCCTTCTGCCCAGGTAGCGACAAATCGCCATTTCTTACCATCTGCTACCAAGCGTTGACGGTCTTTTTCAAAATCTGCGTCGAGTGCAGGCAACTTTTCCCAAAACTCTTCCAACGAACCTTGGAACAATTCTGACGAGATAAAGTCTCGGCGCTCCACATCTTCGGCATTGAGCACATGTCCGCTTTCGCGTGCCAAGATGGTCAGTTTGCGTATCACATCTTTGCCGGAAAGATCTATGCGGGGGTCGGGTTCGCTATAGCCTTGCTCTTGTGCTTGCTTCACGGCCTGACTGAAACTTACTTCTGCCGAAAGATGATTGAAGATAAAGTTTAGTGTGCCGCTCAATACAGCTTCGATGCGCAAGATGCCGTCGCCTGATGAACGCAGGTCGTTGATCGTATTAATAATGGGTAGACCTGCTCCGACGTTGGTCTCAAACAGGAACTTCACGCCGCGTTCGCGAGCAATATGCTTCAGACGTGCGTAGTTTTCATAAGCGGATGATGCTGCCACTTTGTTAGCTGCTACGACCGAGACGTTGTGTGCGAGCAAAGTTTCGTAGCATGCTGCCACTTCTTCGCTGGCTGTGCAATCCACGAATACAGAGTTGAAGATATTCATCTTGATGATTTCCTTCACCATCTGCTCTACCCCACCCTTTTCGCCGTGTTGCATAGCTTCGCGGTAGTTTGCTGCGTCGATGCCGGCGCGATTGTACACCGCCTTGCTTCTGCCACACACGCCGACCAGGTTTAATTTCAAACTATGCTCCTTCATCAGAATTTCTCGCTGAGCTGCGATTTGTTGAAGAAGACTTCCACCGACAGTACCCGTACCACAGAGGAAAATATTCAACTCCTGGTACTCACTCAGAAAAAAACTGTCGTGCAGTACATTGAGGGTTTTGCGCAGACAACTTCTGTCGACGACGAAAGACAAGTTCAATTCCAGCGCACCAAAGGCCATGGCATAAGTGTTGATACCATTTCTGCCAAGGACACTAAAGAGTTTTCCTGCGATACCAGGTGTATATTTCATACCCTCACCGACCACGGCCACGGTAGCAATATTTTCAGCGAGCAGGGCTTTGTTCATCGCCCCGTCTTCTATTTCTTTTTCGAATTCTCTGTCCAGCAGTTCGCAAGCACGTGGTCCTTCGCTTGGTGTGACACACATCGACGTACTGGTCTCAGACGCCGTTTGTGCGACCATAAATACACTGATACCACCAGCTGTGAGTGTTGAGAAAATACGGCGGTTCACACCGATCACACCTACCATCGAAGGTCCGCTGACTGTCACCATGCTCATTTCGTTGACCGAAGAAATACCGCGAATAGGTCTTTCGCTTGGTTTGGCATTGCTGCTGATGACGGTGCCTTTGCCTTGTGCGTTGAAAGTATTCTTGACAAGAATGGGGATATTCTTTGCACAAATAGGGTATATCGTTGGAGGATAAACGACCTTGGCGCCGAAGTTGCAGAGTTCCATTGCTTCGTTGTACGAGAGTTCGTCTATCGTATAGGCGCTGGGAATAATGCGCGGGTCGGCGGTCATGAAACCATCCACGTCGGTCCAGATTTCCAAAGCCTCGGCATTGAGTGCAGCAGCCAAAATCGCGGCGGTATAGTCTGAACCTCCACGGCCTAGGTTAGTAGTTGCACCGCTATTGAGGTCTGAGGAAATAAATCCGCCCACTACTATAGTTTGATTGATATTTGCGAAAGTTTCAAGTATCAATCGGTTTGTCGAGTCGAAGTCTACCAGATGTTTTTCTCCGGATTTATTCGTTTTGATAAAGTCTCGCGAATCGAGCAGAAGGGCATTATCGAAAAGTGCGGCACAAATTGTAGAGGAAAGACGTTCACCATAAGCGACAATAGCGTCTGCCGTCTTAGCTGTCAGGTCTTGGATCAATGATACGCCATACAGGATACTGTCCAGATCGTCTACCAAACTATCCACCTGACGCAGTACTTGTGCCTGCGACTCGGGAGCAATGACTTCTGCAATCATACCATGATGGCGCTGACGCAAAGCATCGACGCCCTGACGGTAAGCATCGCCGCCACAAGAGGCTTCGTGCGACAAGTCTATCAGTTGATCTGTCACGCCACGCAGTGCTGATACGACTACGATGACAGGATATTGACATTTTTCTACAATATCTTTGACACAACGAATACTCTCTGGTGTGCCCACCGAACTGCCACCGAACTTCAACACGTGCCCACCGACAAAGTGGGTTGGGGTTGATGTAGCAGAGGTGCTAGATACGTTGTTTGTGCTCATTATATATATTATTGAGGTTTCAAGTTTTTAGTCACGGGACTAAAGATTTGGTTCTATTGCCTATGACTGAATACCTATGCTCTATGCTCTCTATTTCGATTAGAGTTTCACCTTTACAGATACGCCTGAAGATTCGTTTTGCAAGCGGTCCAGGGCTGTCACGACGTAGGTATATTTAGTTTTGCCGTTTTCGTAGGGCAATTTGTACATTGTGCTTTGTGTCAATGTCAGCAGATTGCCGTTATTTCCCAAATCCACCTTTTCGCCCTTTTTGAATCGATAAATCGCATACCAATTGGCTTTATCCAGTTCATTCTTTGCTCGAGGTGCAGTCCAGAAGAGGTAGTAGCCATCGGGCATCCACATCGCCTTGACGCCGCGTGGTTTGCCTGGTGCCTTGTCGTCGATGTGCTTCATCTTGGGTTGCAGCGCAAGGTTGCGATGATAGTTTTCCTTCAGTTGTGTAGCATATCCGCCCTCGTTGCGCACTACGGCTGCCGAGTACCACAGGCAACTGCCCTGCACGCCTGGTGTGGAGCGTTGCAAGCGGAATTTTTCTGCCATTTGATTTTGCGAGGGGTCTTTCAAATCCTTTGCTCTGACTGTGCGTTCGACATCTTGCCCGATGAAGAGTGGGCGTGCCGAAGCATAATCTGCCCACCATTTCACGAGCGTCTCGTGGTCGGCGGCCTTGTGTCCGATTTCCCAGTAGAGTTGTGGTGCGGTATAATCTACCCACCCCTTGTCTATCCAGTAGAGTACATCAGCATAGAGGTCGTCATAGTTTTGCAAACCATTGGTCTTGCTACCAGGCACTAAACTGCCGCTCTTCGCATTGTGATAGATACCGAATGGCGAGATACCAAACTTCACCCAAGGTTTAGCCGCATGTATCGAGTCATTCAGCTGACGCACGAAACGGTTCACATTCTCGCGACGCCAGTCGTTGATATCAGGAATACCATTGCGATGCGCTTGATAGGTCTTTTCGTCGGGAATAGTCTTGCCCGCTACGGGGTATGGATAGAAATAGTCGTCGATGTGAAGTCCGTCCACGTCATAGCGGCGTACGATATCGGCTGCTACACGGCAGATGTATTCACGATTCTCTGCCAATCCGGGATCGAAGATATAAAGGCCGTCATATTCGAAGAAGCGCTCGGGATGCATGGAATAGGGGTGTGTTGCCGCAAGTTTAGTGGTGCCCTTAGTCTTCGCACGGAAGGGGTTGATCCACGCGTGCAATTCCATACCACGCTTATGACATTCCTGTACCATCCAAGCCAAGGGGTCCCAATAGGGGTTGGGCGCCACACCCTGTTCGCCAGTCAAGTAGCGGCTCCAGGGTTCGTATGGACTTTGGTACAGCGCATCGGCCTCGCCTCTGACCTGGAAGATGATAGCATTGACACCGCACGCTTGCAGTTCGTTCAATTGATTGGTCAGATTGGCTTGCATCGCATCGCGTCCCATTCCTTGGAATTGTCCGTTGATGACCTGAATCCAAGCTCCACGAAACTCGCGCTTGTGTATGTTGGTTTGTGTCCGATCTGCTTGCACTATCCTACAAGACTGGAAGGTAGACAAAAGAGAGAAAGCGATCAAGCTCAAGAATGTGGAAAGGGATAAAATGGACGATTTTTTACGCATTATTTAGTTTATTTGAGTTGTTATACATTTTATTATGCAAAGATAACACTTGGATGGGGTTGTACAAAGTGAAAGAATGAAGAATTTTGTTTTAATATCAAAAATTGCGCCTTAATCGGTTTTTCACCTGCGTCTACTTCGGCCAGACAGGGGAAACGCTTCATGGAGTCCCCAACAGCATTTACTACGCACGAGCATTGTCGTCTAAGGAAGGAGACTTTTAAGTAAAACACATTCTAC
>JAGKTZ010000062.1 GCA_021153165.1 Prevotellaceae bacterium | reverse complement strand
ATATATAATAGATGTTTTATATGAAGCACAAAGTTACGACAAATCCCACATTTCTAAAAGAAAGATATGCTCTTTTTTTATGCACAAAAAAGGTGTTTTTGAGAAAATATGCTGTGTAGCATACTAGAAAATCAGCCTTTTAAGTCATAAATTTGTTAAAAATGCACTTTTTTATGAAAATATTTACAGAAAAAATTTGGTGGTATTAAAAAAGTCCGTACCTTTGCACCGTTTTAATAAAGCAATTAATTGTTTAACTCAAAAAAACTTATCAAAAATGAAAAAGTTGGTATTTATGTTCGTAGCTTGCGCTACTATGTCTTTGGCAGTTTCTTTCTCTTCTTGCGGTAACGGTGCTGCAACTGATTCAGTTGACACTGTAGACACTACTGTAGTTGAAGATACTACTGACTCTGCTGCTGTTGATACTGCTGCTGCTGATACTGCTGCTGCTGATACAGCTAACGCTTGAGAAAGCCAGGACTTTGTGCCTGAACCTTAAAAGTTCGTAAGTACGAACAAAGAGAGAATTGAGACCTGTTGGGAATTCCCACAGGTTTTCTTTTTTTGTATAGGAGTGAAATCTATTCTCGGAGAAAGAGAAGTCGGTTTTGTTCCTATTTTTTGTGCTATTATGTGGTGAAGGATTCTGAGTAGAGAAAAAACATCGTTTATGTTATGCAAAAAATAGGACTTTGACGAAAATCAATTGGTTGAGTTGATTTTTATGTGTATATTTGCAAGAAATCGTGTTTGGCAAGGGAAACTATTGCAGGACTTTGTCAAGAAAACGTTAGATGATTTGAAAATTAACCTAAATACAATATGAACAAGAAATTAATTATTGCAACGGCGCTGTTGTTTGGTGCAAATTTTGCAGCACAAGCGCAATTGGACTTAGTGAATCCTGTGCCTCAGCAGGTGGAAAGGAGTGCGGCTGCTTCGATTGTTGACGCGCCCAAGACATGGAGTGTGAAATGTGATGCAGGAAAACACGCAGACGTTTTGAATGTGTTGTCAACTGCTTCTGTGAAACAAGAAAAAGGTGCACAATTCACTGTGACACTCGGCGTGAAGGGTGATAAGAGTGTGAAGAAATTTGTGAAGAAAGTGCCTGCGAAGACAGAAGGTTACTATTTGCAAGTAGATGCCAAGGGCGTGGTGATTGCAGCAGCAGACGAGAGCGGTTTGTTTCATGGTGTGCAAACTCTGCTCGGTATGATGGCAAAGGGTAAGCTTGAGTATTGTCAAGTGACCGACTATCCCGACGTGCCTTTCCGTGGTGTTGTGGAAGGTTTCTATGGTACACCTTGGAGCCATGCCGTACGTTTGGATCAAATCAAGTTCTATGCGCGCAACAAGATGAATGTCTATATCTACGGTCCTAAGGATGATCCCTGGCACCGTGATAAGTGGCGCGAAGCTTATCCAGAAGCAGAAGGTAAGAAGATTAGCGAATTGGCAGAGGTTGCTAAGAAAAATGGCGTTAACTTCTACTGGGCGATTCACCCCGGCGTAGATATCAAATGGACCGACGAAGATCGTGATAAACTCGTTGCGAAGTTGGAAATGATGTACCAATTGGGCGTACGTTCGTTTGCCGTGTTCTTCGACGATATTTGGGGCGAAGGAACAAAGGCTGACAAGCAAGCAGCACTCCTGAACTATGTCGACGACAACTTCGTGCAAAAGAAACCAGACGTAGCTCCCTTGGTGATGTGTCCTACAGAGTACAATCGTGCTTGGGCTAACGATCAAAAGGGCTACTTGCGCACGCTTGGTACTCAGATGAACAAGGGTATCGAAATCATGTGGACAGGAAATAGTGTGGTGCACTGCATCGACCATGAGAGCATGGAGTGGATCAATCAACGTATCGACCGCAAGGCATACATCTGGTGGAATTTCCCTGTTTCTGACTTCGTGCGCGACCGTATCTTGTTGGGCCCAGCCTACGGCAACGATCTCGATATCGCCGAAACGATGAGCGGTTTCGTAAGCAATCCTATGGAGCATGCCGAAGCGTCAAAACTTTCCCTCTATGGTATCGCAGACTATACTTGGAATATGGAAGATTATGACTACAAGCGCGATTGGGAAAAGGCTATCGTCGATGTACTCCCTGCTAATGCTGAAGCACTCCGCACCTTCGCACTTTACAGCAAGGACCTCGGTCCAAATGGTCACGGTTTCCGTCGTGAAGAAGGCGATGAATTGAAAGACTTGGCTCAGCAAGCACTCTCAGGCAATGTGTCGGCTCGTCAAGAGTTGGGCTTGCGTTGTCAAGACCTCAAGACTGCAGCAGATATCCTGTTGAATGATGATACAAATCCTCAGTTGCAAAAAGAACTCCGTCCATGGCTGCTCCAAGCTAAGAATGTGGCTGATTATGGTATGACTGTTGTTGCTATGGCTGAGGCTTTGGTGAAAACAACCAAGGCAGAAGGCCTCCGTTCGGTAGAACATTTCTACAACCAAGCACGTTCGTTGCAAAAGCAAATGTACGAACTGGAAAACAGCAACGTGCGTCACCCACTGCAACCTGGTATTAAGGTGGCAACAAAGGTGCTCCTGCCTACGCTCAACCAATTGTTTGCACAAACAGTTAAAACATATAATGCAAAGAACGGCACAGACTTGAATCCAGTGGCCGACTACAATCCATTCCGTTTGACTTCGACTGTACAACAGTTGGCATTGCTCCCCGTATCAGTGAATGGCAATGATGTGACCGTAACGCCCGCTCTCGAAGTAATCAACTGGCAAGCCGGTGGTGAAATGGTGATCGAAGGCGACCGCCCCATCAAGTTTGCAGGTATGGACTTCAATTTCGGCGTGAAGGATGTGGCTAAACACTTCAGTCTCGAACTCTTCGTAGATGGCGCATGGAAGCAAGTATCTCTGTTGCACTATAGCGCAGAGGACCCCGTGATCCACACAGGCAACGAATTGGGTGGAATGGTTGCGACTAAGTTGCGCATTACTAATACCTCTGGTGCAGAACAAAAGGTGTACTTCCGTCACTTCAAGTTTGTGAAGCAATAAGAAAGTATTACAATAAATGAAAAGCTCGGCGAGTGCTTAAATAGTGCTCGCCGAGATTTTTTTGATGATTGTCAGGGGGAGCGGAATGCTGGGAATGTTCCAAGTCCTCTGACAATATAAAAAGAAAAAGACCTCAATTGCATTGCAATCAAGGTCTCGCTTTCTTTAGGGTGACTGATGGGACTCGAACCCACGACATTCAGAACCACAATCTGACGCTCTAACCAACTGAACTACAGTCACCATGTCTCTTTTCCTTAGAAAAGCGATGCAAAGGTATGGACTTTTTTTGAAATATCCAAACAAAATGGCGAGAATTTGCTGATTTGGGGCAATTTTTCTTTTGTGAAGTTGATTTTAGACTGACTTTGTCAAAATTTTTCGCATTTTTCAGGGGGTATTTTGGGCGTAAAAATTTTTGTTTACCATTTGTTCGTAAATATCGCCAGCACGAGAGGGTAAAAAATAGGGTTAAATGGTGAAAAAGTGCCTTGAGGTGCAAAAAAACCTAAGCCTTTTTAAGAAAAATGCAGGTTTGGCGGCAAAATCTTGATAGACTTTGTCGCAAAAAAGTCAAGACATAATTTGAATTTCGCGACGCCTCGTTGAAATTTCCTTAGACCTTTTTTCAAGAAAGCTACGACTTTTTTATTTTATGTCTCATGTGCGAGTATTTTCGCGTTCTAGAATGCAAACGTCGTTTGTCAAAATTTTTCGCAATTTTTGACGACTTGCCATGCAGTCTTTTGTTATGAGAAAAAAGTGAGCTGTGTTGTGTAAAACTATTGCAGTACAATCAATCGGTAATGATATGTAAAAATAATTTAACAGCCTATTGTGGTGTTGCCTAACTGAAAAAAAATCAGTAATTTTGCACCCGATTTTCGATATCAGCCATCATCTGCATTTGATAGAAGGTGGTTGCTTTAAAATAGGATAGTTGTTTTTATGAAAAATAATGTAAATAGACCGGCGCTACTCCTGTTGGTAGCGTCGATTGTTCTTGTGTGTTTGCGCTTTGTGCCCTCGTTTACTATCTTGGGGTACGAAGTGAAGTCCGTAGACCTGTTGTCCGATCTCCTTACTAAAGAATCGTCAGGCAGTGGAGTAGGGGATTTGGGGCTAATGGAAGAGGAACAGAAGGTAAAGGAGTTCAAGTGTCCAGAAGGTGTGGTGTGTATCGAGGACTATGGTCAGGGCAAACCCTCGGGGATGTCTTCCTTCTACAAAGCCCTGGATCAACGCGACAGCTTGGGTCGTCCCGTGCGTATTGCTTACTTTGGCGACTCCTTCGTTGAAGGGGATATCCTGACCGCCGACCTGCGCGAACTACTTCAGAAGGAATATGGCGGATGCGGCGTAGGCTATCTTGCCATCGCCCCCGAAGCACCAGGTTTCCGCAAGTCCGTGGCACAATCCTTTGCTGGTTGGGAAATGCACCAGTCTATCGATAAGGAAGGTTTCGTGGCAGCCAAGCAAGGTATAACACAAAGTTACGCCTTCCCCCGCGGCTACTCCTACACAGACGTGGTGGCAGCAGACAGGTACTCCTGTGCATCACGCTTTGAGACCTCGACATTCTATCTCGTATCCAACTACCCAGTGAATTTGAATGTAAACAAAAATAATGGTGAACAAGAAGTCGTAAAGAGCCAAGGTACAGGAAAAGTCGAAACCGTGAGTGTGCAGGGCGAGATGAAGCATGTGCGCTGGGGTATGTCGGGCGGCAATGGTGTGCTGTGTCATGGCGTAGCCGTCGAGGGCAAGACAGGCATTGTGCTGGACAACTTCGCAATGCGCTCCACCAGTGGTGTGCATCTATTGTCGTTGGATGCAGACTATTTGAAGGCGCTCAATGCCGTTCGTCCCTACGACTTGATTATACTGCACTATGGATTGAATGTAGCTGGCAAGAATACTACCAACTACGATGGCTTCGTGGGTCAAATATCACAAGTCATCCGTAAGTTTAAGGAATGTTTCCCCAATACCTCAATCCTCATCACCAGCGTCGGCGACAGAGAAAGCAAGGTGCAGGGCGAACTACATACCATGCCGGGTGTGCTGGCACTGATACAATATCAACAAAAGTTGGCAGCCGACAACGAAGTTGCTTTCTGGAACTTCTACGAAGGCATGGGCGGCGACGGCAGTATTGTGAAATTGGCAGAAAAGAAACCAGCCGAGGCGCGCAAAGACTATACGCACATCACGCACGAGGGGGGCAGAACTTTGGCTGAACCTTATTTCAAAGCCATCGTGGCAGGGTATGAACAATATCAAATTATGGAGAAGTAATATGATGAAAAATATTCTTTATATAGTACTTCTGGGAAGCATTCTCTGTGGTAATTTAGTGGTAAAGGCACAGACTACCACCGAGAACACACCTACCAATGTTCAAGATACATCATATATCCATGGTAGACCAGTCTACACCTTTTGTTATACACCCGAGGATAGCGCTAAGGCACTTAAACAATTGCCCAGTACATTTGTCAACGCAAAACCCAACTTAATCGAACGAGCAGAAGCATTGGCGCCCTTCTTCCACAAACTACTGATGGGCGAACAGCAAGTCAAAGTGCTACACCTCGGCGACTCGCATATCGCAGGCAGGGATTATCCCAACTCGGTAAAGGCAGTGTTGAAACAAGAGTGGGAACCTGAACAAAAAGATTCGGCGGACGCACGTTTCTACTTTGAATATATGGCAAAAAATGGAGCAAGGATGAAAGGATACTTGACTCCGGAAAGATTGAAAATAATAGAACAGAAACAACCAGACTTGGTCATTCTCTCATTTGGAACAAACGAATGTCATGGTATGGACTACAAAGAAGATGTGCACTATAAGCAAATAGAACAAACCTTCGACTCGTTGCTGACCGTTTGCCCTGATGCAGCATTCCTATTCACAACACCACAAGGTGCCTACCTGAATGGAAAACCTAATCCGATGACAGAAAAATGTGTGGCAACCTTGAAAAAGTTTGCTGCCGATCGTAATGTAGCCTTTTGGAATATTTACGAAATCGCTGGAGAAAACAAAGCTCTGCAGAACTATATTTCTGCAGGTATGCTAAAAAAAGATAGAGTTCACTATACCCCCAGCGGATACAAATTGCAAGGTAAACTACTCGGTGAAGCAATTCTCACAGCAATACCTAAAAAATAAAATATATAAATATTATGAGCGAAATGTTTGGTCGTCTTTTGGACCTCTTAGTATACAATGAAACTCAACCGTTGTTCTTCAACTCGGGCCTGTTCCTTTTTTTGTTTTTGCTGCTCAGTTGTGGCTACGCGCTTTTGACCAGCAAACATCAGACGGCGGTACGCTTGCTCTATCTGACAGCATTTTCGTATTACTTCTATTACAAAAATGCCGGAGGGTATTGTGTGCTCCTCGCCATCATCACTTTGGGCAATTACTTTATTGGTAAAATGATCGAGGATGCTCAGGATGTTAAAAAGAAAAAGATCCTGATATCAATGGCCGTAACCTTGATGCTATCACAATTGGCCTATTTCAAATATACCAACTTCGCCTTGTCATTAGTCGTGCCCTGGGCTGGTGGAACATTTGAACCCTTGGATATTTTCCTACCTGCTGGGATATCGTTCTTTACCTTCCAGTCGATGAACTATGTGATAGATGTCTACCGAGGTAAGCTTGCAGCATGCAGGTCACTACTAGATTTCTCGTTCTTTGTTTCATTCTTCCCTACGCTTTTGGCTGGGCCAATTCTCCGTGCTCGAGACTTCCTGCCACAAGTACGTCGACCGCTGAATGTCACTCGTGAGATGTTCGGTCTCGGACTTTGGTTCATCATGATCGGACTTTTCAAAAAGGCAATCATTTCTGATTACATTGGTGTGAACTTTGTGAATCGCATCTTTGACGATCCGTCGCTCTATACCGGCTTGGAAAATCTACTCGGTATCTATGGCTACGCCTTAAAGTTGTATTGTGATTTTTCCGGTTACAGTGATATGGCTATAGGTATTGCCTTGTGGCTCGGCTTCCATATTCCCGCCAACTTCCGTTCGCCCTACAAGAGTCAAAGTATTACGGAATTTTGGCGCAGATGGCACATTTCACTTTCTTCATGGCTCAGAGATTATCTTTACATTTCCCTCGGCGGAAATAGAAAAGGGAAAGTGCGAATGTATGTCAACCTCTTTTTGACAATGCTCCTTGGTGGTTTGTGGCATGGTGCATCTCTGAACTTTATAGTTTGGGGAAGTATCCACGGGGCAGCACTTGGTGTGCACAAATGGTTCAGAGAAAAATTACATCATGGTAAAGAATACGTATCTACCGGCTGGAAGAAGATAGCTGCTGTATTCTTGACTTTCCATCTCGTATGCTTCTGTTGGCTGTTCTTCGCCAACGCGACATTTGATGCTTCGCTGATGATGCTGACCAAGATCTTCACAGAATTCCACGGCGAAACAATTGGACAATTCCTGGCTGGTTATCCCGTAGTCAGCACTATGATCGTAGCAGGATTTGTACTGCATTTCCTACCCGAATCTTGGAATACAAAAGTAAGCGACAAGATTATAAAGTCTCCTTTATGGTTGCAAGCTGCTGTATTCATTTTGCTCATTATCCTGGTTGTGCAGGTAAAGAGTAGCGATGTGCAGCCATTTATCTATATGCAATTTTGATTTTTTTGTAGAGTAGGGGACCTTATAAGTAAAGTAGAATATGAATCAGGTTATCAATTTCAATCGTGCAATACTCATCGTCTTGATGATATTAGTACATATTACGCTTTGGGGAGATACTTATGCCGAAACCAAGTTAGCTATTCTCTCCTTCATGATGCCTGCTTTCCTTTTTATTACAGGTTTGCTGTACAGGGTAGAACGTAGTTGGAAGGACTTCCTGCTTTATCAGTGGCAAATCCTTTTGCCCTACGTTTTATTAGTAAGCACATTTGCCATTTTGTCTTACTTCTTGCCGACAAGAGATGGTATTAGCGAATTGACATTTAATGCCGTTGCTGAAAAAGTCTTTGTGACTTCCATCGGTCCGTATTGGTTTTTGCGCACGATGTTCTATTGTGGCGGTTTCTGGTTCTTGATTCATAAGGCCCTCAGACCATTTTGCAACAAGGTCTCTTTGTTGATGATCTATGCTTTGGTTCTTTTGATTTTCACTTGGCTTTGTCCCTCACAACTCAGCATCTCCGCTGTATTATATTACTATTTAGGTGTAGTGGCGCGTAGTGCAGATCTGAAATTCCAAGATATTGTGCGACCTACCCCTTGGGCAATAATACCTTTGCTTTGGATTGTATCAAATCCTCAGTGGCGAGATTGGGCAGGGTGTGGTGTGCTTGTAGCAGCCTACTGTGCACTTTCCACAGGGTCTTGGCTTTTTGAAAAAGTCCAACATCAAAAGTGTGCAAGGGTAATCAATTATATTGGCATGAATACATTGCCCATCTATTTGCTGCATCCCATTTTTACTATGGCGTCGAAGTTTTATGCCCCAGTCTTTGCCTGGGATAGCACGGCATTGACCTTTACGCTATTTACCTTGACGTTGTCGGTCGCAGGTACTTTGGCTTTGGCATGGGTGTCCGACAAAATGGGCGTGTCATGGTTGCTTGGTAGAAAAAGGCTTTTGAGAAGTTCAAAAAGCTAAGGCGACTGATATGTGAACATAGGATTTGTCAATCCCATAAAAGTTTGTAAATTTGCACTCTTAAACGAAGTATTATATATAAGTTATGTTTGAAAATTTAAGTGAGAGATTAGAACGATCGTTCAAGATATTGAAAGGTG
The DNA here is from genome assembly GCA_021153165.1 of Prevotellaceae bacterium. Lineage (GTDB taxonomy): Bacteria > Bacteroidota > Bacteroidia > Bacteroidales > Bacteroidaceae > Alloprevotella. The sequence continues at coordinate 2,543 of JAGKTZ010000062.1, read as the reverse complement.
AAGGCCGTATCAGCGAGATCAACGTAGCCGAAACCTTGAAAGATGTACGCCGCGCGTTGCTCGATGCCGACGTCAATTATAAAGTAGCCAAGACCTTCACCGACACCGTAAAGCAAAAGGCGCTCGGACAAAACGTATTGACCAGCGTGAAACCTGGACAATTGATGGTGAAGATTGTTCACGACGAATTGGCAACTTTGATGGGTGGCACAGCTACTGAACTGGAATTCAAATCGCGTCCTTCTGTCATCTTGATGGCAGGTCTTAATGGTGCGGGTAAGACTACACTTTCTGGTAAGCTGGCTTATTTGCTCAAGAATAAGAAACATCGTAAACCTTTGCTGGTAGCTTGCGACGTCTATCGTCCTGCTGCTATCGAGCAGCTCCGAGTTTTGGCAGAGCAGATCGAAGTACCTATCTATATGAATTTGTCTTCGAAAGATCCTGTAGCGATTGCTCGCGAGGGTGTCTTGGAAGCTAAGTCTAAGGGTTACGACACTGTCATCGTCGATACTGCTGGTCGTCTCGCTATTGATGAAGAATTGATGCAGGAGATTGCTGCGATCAAGGCGGCTATTAATCCTGACGAGACGCTCTTTGTCGTTGACGCCATGACCGGTCAGGATGCGGTGAACACGGCGAAAGAATTCAACGAACGCTTGGATTATGACGGCGTAGTCTTGACAAAGTTGGACGGTGATACACGTGGTGGTGCAGCCCTCTCAATCCGTACAGTCGTAGACAAACCAATCAAGTTTGTTGGTACGGGCGAAAAGATGGAAGCACTGGACGTCTTCCACCCCGAACGTATGGCGGACCGCATCCTCGGTATGGGGGATATCGTCAGCTTGGTAGAACGTGCACAAGAGCAGTACGACGAAGAAGCAGCTAAGAAGTTGCAAAAGAAGATTCAAAAGAATCAGTTCGACTTCAACGACTTCTTGGCACAGATCCAGCAAATCAAGAAAATGGGTAACTTGAAGGATCTCGCATCAATGATTCCCGGTGTAGGCAAGCAGTTGAAGGATGTAGAAATCGACGACAATGCCTTCAAGGGTATCGAAGCAATTATCCTGTCAATGACACCGAAGGAACGCACCCACCCCGAAATCCTCAACCAAAGCCGCAAGATGCGTATTGCTAAGGGTTCGGGTACAAATTTGCAAGAAGTCAATCGCCTGATCAAGCAGTTCGATCAAACGCGCAAGATGATGAAGATGATGACAGGTTCCAAGATGGGCAAGATGATGGGCAAAATGCCTAAACTACCTGGCATGAAATTCTAAGAATACATGGGCTAATATCTCGGCGGAGTTTGCTTATAAAAAGAGTAATCCCCTACGAAATATTAGCCCATTTTATTTTTGCTCCCATAGGGCAAAACGTATATTTATCACGACTAAATCAAAAAATCCTATGACTATAATTGATGGCAAGGCGACAGCCGATATTATCAAAAAAGAAATTGCTGCCGAAGTCGAACAAATGGTTAATTCTGGAGCAAAGCGTCCGCACCTGGCGGCAGTGTTGATCGGTCACGACGGCGGTAGCGAGACTTATGTCAAGAACAAGATTTTGGCATGCCAAGCCTGTGGTTTCGAGTCCTCGCTAGTGAGATACGAAGATGATGTGACTGAGGAGGAACTCCTTGCCTGCATCGACCGCCTCAACCGCGACGAGCGTGTAGATGGTTTTATTGTGCAATTGCCACTGCCTCGTCACATCAACAAGCAACGTGTCATCGAAGCCATTGACCACCGCAAGGACGTAGATGGTTTCCATCCCATCAACGTGGGCCGTACGGCGTTGGGCTTGCCCTGCTTCCTGTCAGCGACGCCTATGGGTATTTTGGAACTGCTGAAGCGTTATAATATTGAGATGACGGGTAAGAAATGTGTGGTCCTGGGCCGTAGCAACATTGTGGGCAAACCGATGTCTCAACTGATGATGCAGAAGGAGCATGGCGACACCACCGTCACCGTATGTCACAGTCATAGCAAAAATATCGCCGAGGAGTGCAGACAAGCAGATATCTTGATAGCAGCAATCGGTATGCCTGGTTACGTCACCGCCGATATGGTCAAACCAGGTGCCGTAGTCATCGACGTAGGTACCACTCGTGTGCCCGATGCCAGTCGTCCCAGCGGATTTCGCCTGAGCGGAGATGTGCGTTTCGACGAGGTTGCGCCGCTTTGTAGTGCTATTAGTCCTGTGCCCGGTGGTGTAGGCCCTATGACTATTTGTATGTTGATGCTCAACACCCTTGCAGCTGCAAAGGGTACTTATTATGAGAAATAAATCCTATGGCAGAGTTTGCAGTCAGTCCGTCCTATTGTGAATGGACAGACTTGTAGGGAACTTGGAAGTTAGTGAAAGGGCAGGCAGATGATAGAAAAAACTGCTTGCTCTTTTTTATGTCAAAGCCGGGTGAAAAACTTGTATTTTTTTTGACAAATACAATTGCCCTAAAAAATGAATTTCAGGTGGCGCAATCAACCCTTTTTTGAAAAAAGTAAGACCTTTTTTGAAAAAGGTTAGACCTT